>NTKP01000009.1 GCA_002457365.1 Rhodothermaeota bacterium MED-G12 | reverse complement strand
TTCTATTCCTTTATTTCTGCCGAATTTGCCGTACAAGAAGACTATTGGATTCGAGAAAATGGGGATACGGTTGCAATCGAGGTTTATCACCATCCTGGACATGATTTTAATATCAATCGTATGATTCAAGGTATTAAAAAAGCACTCGATTATGGTAGTCAGGCATTTAGCCCATATCAACACCGACAAGTACGAATCATTGAATTTCCACGAACTAGTGGAGGTTTTGCACAATCTTTTGCAAATACCATCCCTTACTCAGAATCTGTCGGTTTTATAGCAGCTGTAGATGATGAAGATCAATACGGGGTAGATTATCCATTTAGTATAAGTGCTCATGAAGTTGCTCATCAATGGTGGGCACACCAGGTTATTGGAGCTAATGTAAAAGGAGCTACACTCATGTCTGAAAGTATGTCTGAGTATGTATCATTAAAAGTTTTAGAAAAAGAATATGGAGAGGATAAAATGAGGACATTTTTAAAAAATGCCCTCGATAGTTATTTAAGTGGAAGAGCATTTGAAAGTATAAATGAAAAACCTTTAATGTTTAATGAAAACCAGCAGTATATACACTACAATAAAGGATCTCTAGTACTTTATGCGCTGAGTGATTATTTAGGAGAAGAAACATTAAATAAGGCTATACAGCGATATCTTAACAAAGTGGCTTACCAAGAGGCTCCCTATACCATAGCCGAAGAATTTGTCAACGAAATTGCTCTAGCTACTCCTGATAGTCTCAATTATCTTATCGATGATTTATTCCGAACCATTACCCTCTACGATAATCGAGTAGATGAAGCGGAATGGTGGATAAATCCGGACAGTACCTACGAAGTCGAATTCACACTACTAGCAGCTAAGTATCAGAGTGACGAAAAAGGTAAACGTATTTATAAAAATGCTACTGGAGACAGTTTATTATTGGAAAAAGAAGAACTCCGAAGGCCAATCCAATCCCTTCCTCTTCGCGACTACATAGATGTAGGTATTTTTACCAAAAATGCTCAAGGAGAAGATTCTGTGATTTATTTACAAAAACATCGGTTTGATCAAATCGAAACAACGCTGCGTTTTACTGTTGATGTCGAACCATCCGAAGTTGGCATAGATCCCTATAATAAACTCATCGATACCCAGTCTATGGACAATCGACGAGAAGTATTGTTACGCAAAGAAACTGCAGAAATCTTGGAGTAAACGCTAATAAGAGCTAATCTTTTAGCCCTAATATCTGCCGATTAAGCGTTCGATCTACTCCACCGCCACCAGCAAAGTCATCGAAAGCTTTTTCAGTAGCTTCAATAATATGATTTTGTATGAAGGATACGCCCTCTCTAGCGCCCTGTTCAGGAGATTTGACACAACATTCCCATTCTAAGACCGCCCAACCATCAAATCCATACTCGGTCAATTTGGTAAAGATACGCTTAAAGTCCACCTGACCATCTCCTGGTGATCGGTAGCGGCCCGCTCTATCTCTCCAATCACCATACCCACCAAAGGTTCCCTTTTTTCCCGTTGGATTGAATTCAGAATCCTTCACATGAAACGCTTTTATATATTCATGGTAGTGATCAATGTATGTTAGATAATCGAGTTGCTGCAATACAAAATGCGAGGGATCATACAATATACTCACCGCTTTATGATTGTTTGTTGCCGCTAAAAAGCGTTCGAAAGTTACCCCATCGTGTATATCCTCTACTGGATGAACCTCATAACAACAAGCCACCCCATTATCTTCAAACACATCCAAAATGGGAATCCAACGTTTAGCAAGTTCAGCGAAACCCTCATCAATCAATCCCTTAGGCTGTTGTGGCCATGGATGAACCATTGGCCAAAGTAAGGATCCAGAAAAGGTGGCATGCGCCTTCAAGCCAAGGCGCCGACTGGCTATCGCAGCCTTTTTAACCTGGTCTATAGCCCACTCTCGTCGTGCGGGTTCATTACCTTTTAGTGGTTCGGGAGCAAATACATCAAACATAGTGTCGTGAGCAGGATGGGTTGCGACCAATTGGCCTTGTATGTGGGTTGATAATTCAGTGATTTCAAGACCATAAGAAGCCACCTTCCCCTTTAATTCGTCACAATAATCCTGGCTTTCGGCAGCGGTGTCCAAATCAATCATGAAATCCACATTGCTTGGGATTTGCACTCCCTTGTACCCTAGATCAGCCGCCCATCGGCATAAGCCGTCTAATGAGTTAAATGGTTCGGTTGCGTCAATAAACTGGGCAAAAAAAATGGCTGGTCCTTTAATCGTTTTCATATAGGTAAAACCGGTGTGTTTGTGTAATAATTAATTTTTGTTGATGTAGCTAACGCCGTTCTATATAGTTAATGTTCGGGTGAGGTCCATACATTCCCTTTAGTGGTAGATTCTACCATGGCATCAACCAACGCCATTCCATGAACGCCGTCATCTATATCCGGAAAATCACATACAGGGTTGTGTACTGACCCGGAAAAATGAGCTCGAACCGCCATAGCAAAATTTCTATATATATTAGCAAAAGCTTCAAGATACCCCTCGGGATGGCCAGAAGGAACTCGAGTATGTACTAATGCTACCTCTGCCAAGTAGGCATTATCCACTCCGGTTCTATACACCTGGTTCGGGGCCCCATGCCGCTTAACCAATAGAGTATTTTCATCTTCCTGACACCATTCTACACCTCCCTTAGTTCCATAGACGTTAACCTTCACCGCATTTTCTTCACCGGCGGAAATTTGTGAACAAATCAATACACCAGGTACCCCTCCTTCAAATTCTAACAGTGCCGAGGTATCATCATCCAGTAAACGCCCCTCAACCACCTTGGACATCTGAGACAGCACCTTGGTTATCTGTAAACCTGAGACATATTCAGCCATATTAGCGGCATGCGTCCCAATATCACCATAAGCACCCGCTTTACCCGCTTTGGCTGGATCAGATCTCCAAGCAGCTTGTTTTTGCCCCTCATCCTCCAGTTTCTCCGTTAGCCATCCCTGTGGATATTCCACTACCACCTTGCGAGGCGGCCCTAACTCGCCCGATGCAATCATATGCCGTGCCTGTTTAACCATTGGATAACCCGTATACGTGTGGGTTAGCGCAAAAGGTAAACCAGATTTTTTTACCGCTTCTTTAATTTCTAATGCCTCTCTGATTGATAAGCACAAGGGTTTATCACAAATAACAGCAAAACCATGCTCTAAAGCCATAATTGCCGGAGCAGCATGCAAGTGATTAGGCGTAACAATAGAGACCATATCCATACGATCACCTTCTTTGCGTTGGGCTTCCTGAAGAATCATTTCTTGCCAAGTGGTGTATACTCGTTCTTCTGGTAGATATAACTCTTGCCCAGTCTCCTTACTTTTTTCATGAGAACTACTAAAAGCGCCGCAAACCAACTCGATATGGCCATCTAAGCGCGCCGCGATTCTATGTACCGATCCGATAAACGCTCCTGTGCCACCGCCAATCATCCCCATGCGTATTTTTCTATGCTGCATTTACGCTGCTGCCTCCGCAGGATTTTCTTGATCAGTGGACTTGTCCCAAAATAGTGCAAAGAAAAAGGCGGCTACTATTAGGGCGACGATGCCTGGCATAACCCAAAAGCTTTGAGCACCAGCTAGCCAGCCCTCCATAGTGGACCCATCGAGTGAAATTCGATCACCCCACCAACCCAACACATAATTACCAATGAGCATACCCGCACCATAGGTTAATAAATTAAAAAAACCTTGGGCACTTGCCCGCAGATGTTTAGGCGCTTTTTTATCCACATAGAGTTGGCCCGTAACAAAAAAGAAGTCGTAACAAATACCGTGAAGTGCTATACCCAAAATAACAAGTGCGGTTGATCCAGGAAAAAGACCAAATAACAAATACCTAGCTGTCCAGGCTAGCATACCCACTAGCAGCATCCATTTTATTCCTAGGCGTGCTAAAAATAGAGGGATAGCCAACATGAATAATACCTCACTCATTTGTCCAATAGCCATAAAAGAAGGTGACTGTTCACCGAATGCTACGGCTGCAATAAAATCATTGGTACGAGCATAGTAAAATGCCAATGGAATACTAATTGCAAAACTGCTAAAAGAAAAAATGGCAAAGTTTTTTTCGCTAAGTAATTTTAATGCATCTAAACCCAATGCCTGCTTCACATCAAACTTTTCTCCTCTTGCCGAGGGGGGAGTGGCTGGAAGGGTAAAGCTATACAATCCATATAATACCGAAATAACCGCGCTCACTTTAAGAGGAATGTTCGTGGATTGAATGTTACTTTCTACCCCAGTGAACCAACTAAGCAGGGGGATTTGAACAAAGCCAAGTACGGTTCCAGCAACAATAAATCCAGCAATTATCCATCCAATAGTACCCCAAACACGAATCCTAGGAAATTCTGAATCTGGATCAGAGATATTAGCAAAAGCGATGGCGTTGACTAACGCTAAGGAAGGCATATATAGCATAAAATACGCCAGCATTACCCAAATAAAGGTACCAGGATCTGTAATTCCTGCAGCAATCCACAAAAGCACTGCGCCTAAAAGGTGGGATATTCCATTTACCTTTTCGGCATTAAAATATCGATCAGCTAGTAAGCCTACGAATACAGGAGCTAGTAACCCTGCCCAGTTGTGGGTAGCATATGCACTCCCTATTATACTATTTAAACTCTCTTCTCCCTCAAACACCTGCAAGAGATAAGCGCCCATCGTCACAAAAAATGCGCCCCATATAAAAAATTGAAGGAACATCATAAGACTCAAACGAAACCGTAATGACTGCATAATTGTTTTGAATTGGTTAGATTTTTCCGCCTTCAAATAAAGAAATCTACCCCATAATTGAAAGTATTAAAACGAACAACTTTCTGGTCAATCATGGCGGAAGAAGAAGGGTTCACAGGTAATTTACAAAAAGTCGGCGCTCCTAGAATGACCTCACACTATACAGGCAGTTTTCATGCTTTGCTGTTTTTATTCGTATCTTTAGCATTGTTAGTCTAAGCATTGTTAAATAATGCACCGATACAGCATTCTTTACAAATTCAGGTACATGTTGCCACAAATAGAAACAGTTCATAGATGATTCAAGAATACCTTAATTCGATTGATAATTTCATTGTAGTGGGTGATCGCGTACTCATTAAGCCTCGCGATATGGAAACACACACTCGAAGCGGCTTAGTCTTACCAGCCTCTGTAAAGGAAAAAGAAGAGATACAAAGTGGATATATCTTAAAAACTGGGCCTGGTTACCCTATCCCCAATACCGATGTTGAAGAGGCATGGAAAGTGACCGAGGATACAAAATACATCGGTATGCAAGCCTCAGCAGGGGATTTAGCAATTTTTCTAAAGAGCCGTTCTCATGAAATTGAGTTTGAGAATGAAAAATACATCATCGTCCCCCACTCCTCAATATTATTACTCATACGAGATGAACTAGAGGTATAACCATCAAAAAAAATGAACCTACAAATATATTTGAGGGGAAATCCAGCGACCCCGCGATGACTAAGGGCGTTTCTCATAGTCTATTTGACGATGTACAGGCTATACTTCTAGCTAGTCTATTCATGTCATTTGGAGTGGCTTTATTCACCCAGCAAGAATTTTTAATTGGGGGAACAGCTGGTGTCGCCTTTTTAGGATCTTATGCAAGCTCATGGAGCTTTGGTCAACTCTTTTTTGTTATTAATATCCCATTCTACGGCTTAGCATTGTGGCGGTTGGGCTGGTTTTTCACTCTAAAAACATTTGTTGCTGTTGGCTTAGTATCCATACTTTCCGATTGGATTCCACAATGGATTGTAATCGACTCTTCCATACCACTTTTTGCTGCAATTTTTGGTGGTTCTATGATGGGGGCAGGCTTATTGATGCTGTTCCGCCATAAAGCTTCCCTGGGTGGATTAAATATTTTATCTCTATACCTGAGTAAATACCACAATGTGAATGCAGGCCGCTTTCAGATGGTGGTCGATGTAGTTATCATTATTTTAGCTATATATATTGTAGATATATGGGCTACCATATATTCTGTGATTGCCGCTATATGCATGAATGCTGTATTGGCCATTAACTTTAAGAAAGGTCGGTACCTAGCTTCCTTAGACTCTTGAATTTTAAGAGAGTGCTTTAACCCACATCCAACCCATAGTCCTATGATCAATCGAAAAAAGTTTCTATCAACCAGTCTAAAAGGAATAGCGGCTGGGGCTACCTCACTTAGTTTATTTCCTAAGGTGATTGCTAGGCCATCACCAATGAATACCATTAAGGGTCCTATGGATGGTTTGCGTCGGCTTAGTGGATTTCAAGAACTACGCAGAAATGTAGGGCTGTTTACTGGTCGCGGAGGCACCATTGGGTGGCTCTATAATTCGGAGGCATTGGTAGCCATAGATACTCAGTTTCCGGATACTGCGGAGACCTTCATTAATGGACTGACTGAACGCGGTGCGTCCTCAATGGACTTGTTGGTAAATTCGCATCATCACAATGATCATACCGCTGGTAATGGAGTTTTTGCCCCATTTGCCCAACACATTATTGCGCATGAAAACGTACCCACCTATCAACGAAATAGCAATCAGGATTCAGACGCGAAACCAATAACAGCAGATCAGCGGTTTTCTTCTAAATGGTCTGGGGATTTTGGGGATGAAACATTACACCTCATGCACTATGGTGCAGCACATACCGGTGGCGATACCATTAGTTTTTTCGAAAAAGCACAGGTTGCACATCTTGGAGATTTGGTGTTTAACCGGGCTTATCCTTACATAGATCCCAGCTCAGGAGCTTCGGTTCAAAACTGGGTTAGAGTGTTGAACACCATTGTGGAAGAACTGCCCAAGGATACCATATATATATTCGGCCATGGACATCCTGAGTTCGGAATCACTGGAACTTGGGAAGATATTAACCGAAAAAAGGCCTTCCTGGAGGAGCTACTGACGCTAGGAAATGAGGCTATCATGGCAGGGAAATCAAAAGAAGAATTCGCACAAATGGAGGTTATACCTGGATTTGAGGAATTTGCTGCCCCAGGATGGCGACTACCCTTGTACTATAATCTGAATATTGTGTATGACGAACTACGCTCTACATCCTAAGCAACCTTTAGCTAATGGAGGGAAAAGTACACCTGAAGCCAAGGCTTTTTGAGAAGGCCTGTAACACGCTCGTTTGCTTATAGGTTACTTCGCTGCCTTCCCAATGATTCTATTAGTAATCTCTTCTGTACTGTAGGTCAATTCCTTCTCTGGAGTCTCCTGATTGAGTAATAACCACATCCCAATACGGTTTTATTGAAGTCTGTAATAAAAAGAACGTGTTGGGTGACCTACCAGCCAATTCATTAATAATAAAAAATTGTGAACGTTCGGAAATTATCCAACCAGTTTTTAAAGCTGGACCTCTGCCGTCAAAACCAGTTTGGTCAATTTCAACTATATCAATTCCCAAGCCCTGCATGGCTAATTCTTCAACTTCACTTTTCAACAACTCTTCCCATAAATAAGAATCCTGGCTCACATAGCTAAGATAGTCAGCTTGCCAAATAGAGCTTGTATCTGTTGGTAAAAAAAATTGTGGCTCGACCACTCTACTTTGAATGGGTGAGGGACTTATATATAGACCATCACTGGTAAACCCTTGAAAAGCCCCATAATTAGCACATCCCAGACCAACACTCAGGCACGCTATCATTAAGAAAAAGACCAATTGGTTTCTTTTCATACTCATCCTATTTGTTGTATGTTTTAAGTTGTGTCATTAGCTGTGTCATATTAGAAAAAAAATGAGAATGTAAGAATCCACTGTAAAACCTCTTAAAAATACTCCTCAGAAAACTCATTAAAATGCCTCTCCAATAGATACGTATAATGCCCACCTTGCCCATGATTGTTTACCTCGTACTCCAGGGATTATACCTAAATCTTCAGAACTAGGATTCAACTTATATGCCAGATCAATTCTAATAGGCCCAATGGGTGCTCGATATCTAATCCCAGCACCTAAAGCCCATTGAATATCTTTTATGGTAATGCTTTCCGTATTCGCCCAAACCTGCCCACCGTCTAAAAATACAACTCCATATCCACCCCTCCATTTCTCAAATTGCTCTCGCCATTCTAGATTTAGAGTTAAAGAAGCCTTTCCCCCGGTTGGGACAAAACTATACCTACTTGTTGCACCGTTTGATGTACTATCTACTCGTTCTACCCACTCCTTCGGTCCCAAACTATGTCTTGCCCAACCCCGAACGAGGGTACTTCCACCGTTATAAAACCGGACGTCGGATGGAAGGCTATCACGATTTTGTTCAAAAATCCAACCCCCTCGAACTCGACTTGCAAAAACAGATTTATTCCTTACTGGAGTGTATTTCCGGATATCCAATAACAGACGTTGATAACTAAAATCACCCTCCCCAAAAAGTCCCGATAATTCTATAGTGGGTTGAACAGAAAACGTGTTATACCCGATAATTCCCTGCGAATGATACCTTGAACTAAGATTAAAGACCGATAGATTATAGGTAAGTAGACTATCTGGAATACCCTGACCCGCTTCTACATTAGACTCATCATTACGTGCAAAACGATAGGAGAATGTTCCAGTTAACCGGTTATTAACCACATAACTAAATGCGCTACCCATTCCTGAAGATGTAATATTATACGCTCTCTCGTCACGGTATTGCATAAATGGGTGAATCCGAACACTACTTTTGGTATTGAATACATATGGGAAAAGATAATCAGCCTCCAGATAGCGTTCGAAATAAGAAAGTTTCAATTCAGTAGAAAATTGCTGCCCTCCACCTCCTAAATTTCTATGAACCCATGACCATTGCGATCGAAATAATTGATAACTATCTAATACGCGAAAAGAACGCTCTAATCGGTCAAAATAACCCAGTCCACCTCTCCACTGAAATGAGCGTAATTCCTCTTCCTTCACTTGTACCTGCAGGGTCAACGCTTCATCATCTGACTGTTCAGAAATCTGTATCGTAGCCCGATCAAACAATGGATGGGCATATAGTTGTGTAAGAGAATTTCTTTTTTCGGTTTCACTGAAATATTGTCCCGGCTTAAGAGTGAGTTCTCTTTGAACTACCTTTTTTGGTACTGTTTGCTCACCATCCACAAGAATTTCTTGAATGATTGGTCTTTGCCCTAGAATAATATCAAAGCCTATTTCTTTTGCCTTGGTTTCAGTAAAACCCTTTCTGGTTAATTGTATTCCCAAATCGCTCCGCATAACTACCTGTGCATACACATATCCTTTTTCTCGCAGCGCCGTACGCAAACCATTTTGTTCGCGCAACATATCCAACTCGGTATAGGTCCTGTTCTTTAATCGTACTGCTCGGCTTAGTTGGTCAATAAATAACAGTCCAAGTCCTTGCTCGCGTAATTCAATCTGAGCTTCAGCGCTCACGTCTACGCCTTGGGTTCGCACCCAATTTAACCCTTCGGTATCTTCTAATTCAGAAGCTGCTGTAACTAAACGTATTTCAACCGTCGAAATGGTTGTGGGCTCACCCAGGCTAATATGAAACCAAACATCCCAAAATACTTTATTTGCAACTGGTACTACGTGTGCATGTACCCCAGCATCTTCATATCCTTGGGCATTCAAAAAGCTTTTTAGCTGCTGTAATTGTTGCGTTAAAATCTTTGCATCCCACCTTGGAAGGTCTGCATTGATTAAATGAGGTAGTACTTGAGAAAAGTTGTACAACGACCAAGCTTGCGCCACCGCCCACTGCTGTTTCCACCAAGCTGGTGTTTCAGCACTTATTTGGTTTCGTAGTATAGGTTCTGTAAACCGCTCCTGACCTCCAAAACGAATGGCTCTTACTGGTATCTTTTCGGGCATGTCATTGGGCCAGCTAAGCGTGTTTTCTTCCACAAGAAAACCGCCCATAGCAGGCTCTATCTGTCCGAATGCATCTTCCGACAAGCAGAGACCGACCACAACCAATAAAATAAATGGGCCCCTCAAATACGAACTCATACCTCTAAAATTCAATATTATTCAATATCTAAACAATCAATCTATAATATAGTATCTTAGATACAAGCAAAATAGTTTTAGTCTTTATCTACCGTCTAATTATGAAACTTTACTCTCGCTTATTTTCTAGCATCACGTCTCATAATCCCCATGCCTATTTACTGATTGTACTCTTTGGTGGACTTTTTCTTTACAGTTGCTCTACTACCGAGCCCTTCAGTGGGTATTCCTACGATCCACCAGACGTTACCGATACACAAGACAAAGAAATTCTTTACCAGAACAAACGGGTTATTGGGTTTGGGGAACCTCGTATCTGGATCAGCAATGAATTTTCAGGCGCCCGAGTTTCGGATGCCTGGTTGGCGTCAGGACTAGTTCAGGATACCGTTGTTATTCGCATTAAACCAGAAAATGCTCCTATTAACAACTCTCCATGGTATGCTTTTCAAATTTGGAGTGACCAAGCTCATGAAGTATTTATTCGCTTATCATACGAAGGTGCTCGACACAGATACATCCCTAAAATCGCTAGCATCACGGAACCAACAAACTGGAATCATTTGCAGGATAGCACCTCCTATTCAGCGGACGGGTCGGTTCACTTTAACCTACAAATAGGCACCGATAAACAGTTGATCGCAGCACATCCTATTCACCCAAATAACATTGAAGCATTAGAAGAGTATCCAGAATCCCATGGTTTTGCTTCAAAGATTGTAGTGGATACGGTTGGTTATTCACACAATAATAGGGCCATCCTTCAATGGCAAAGCCAAGATCATGCGGAAATCGAGAAAGAGGGCTTGTTACTCCTTTTTTCGAGGCAACATCCCCCAGAGGTGTCTGGATATCGCAGTTTTCTATATTTTTTTAACAGGTTGATGGGTACCGACGAGCTTGCGCAAGCATTTAGGTCCAAGTTTCACATCATTGCCTATCCAATGATGAATCCAGATGGAGTCGAGCAAGGGCATTGGAGGCATAATTCTAAGGGAATTGACTTGAACAGAGACTGGGAATTTTTTCGCCAACCTGAAACCAGATCCGTCCGAGATGCATTATCGCCATTGGCTTATGGTCGGTATAATGTGGTTTACGGTATAGATTTTCATTCAACCAACGAAAACGTCTTTTACCCTATCAATGAAGAAGTAATCACCGGCATAGATAACTTCACCCAACGCTGGTTTCCCTATGTTGCCGAAGCAAATCCTGAGCTAAACTTCCGAAGCGAAGAGTTTGAACCCAACTCACCCATTGCAAAAAATTGGGTCTACAAAACCTTCGGCACCGATGCCCTGACCTTCGAAGTCGAGGATGAACTAAGTGAAGAAGCCATTCAAAGCTTGGGTCATTCGGCGGCAGAATCACTCATGAAGTTGTTACTAGAAGAATTACTAGCCGCTGAGCAATAGCGGCAGCATCCACAAATAGCACTGGCAACAAGCATCAACAACTACAACAAAGCCAAACCATAAAGCATTGAACATTGGCACGCAGATGAATCCAAGGAATATAATGTACCACCAGGGTCACGACCACGGGCACAGAGGTCACAATCACGACCATGGGCATAATCATTATGCCGTTGATAAAGATCTTCCCACTTACAAACTCTGGATATCCATACTTCTTAATCTAGTCATTACCTTGGCGCAGTTCATAGGGGGGTTGGTATCTAATAGCCTTGCTTTATTATCGGACGCAGCACATAACCTCAATGATACCGTATCCTTGGGAATAGCACTCTACGCACGTAAAATTGGGCAAAAAAAAGCGGACTCGGCTAACACATTCGGTTACAAACGCGCCGAAATCATAGGCGCTTTCATTAACCTTATCACCTTAATCATTATTGCACTAGTATTGATAAAAGAAGGGGTTGAACGATTTATGGACCCCGTATCCATAGATGGATCCATCATGCTATGGGTTGCTGTAATCGGCCTGCTAGGTAATGTAGTCACTGCCATTTTATTACATAGCCAGCGGAAAGAAAATTTGAACATGAAATCGGCTTATTTACACATCCTTTCAGATGCTTTTTCTTCCGTCGGGGTTATACTAGGGGGATGGTTAATACTCAATTACCAATGGTATTGGATAGATAGCGTGTTAACCATTGCAATCGGAATTTACATTCTCTTTCATTCCTACCATATGCTTCGGGAGAGTATTGATATTTTGATGGAGGCTACTCCAGGTCATATCTCACTACCAGAACTTGAGAACGGTCTAAAAAAAATAGACTTGGTTGAGGATATACATCACCTACATATTTGGAATTTGAATGAATCGCAAACCCTCTTAGAATGTCATGTGCGTATCGATGAATCGAATATGCACTGTATTGAGCGGATCAAAAAAGCCATCAAAGATTTTTTAAGCGCTTCATATAACATTCATCATTCTACCTTAGAATTCGAATGGTTACCTTGTGCGGATGAACATTCGGATTGTCGCTGAGGTATGTTCTTCATAAAATATCCTTTCACTATACCCCTTAACCCGCCTGTTATGAACACCAAACCTACCTTAGCTAAGTTTTCCTCCTATGTGCTTACCTATATTTTTCTATCCTTTTTATTGATTCAAAGTGCCTGCATAAATGACTACAAAGTTATTGATGATATGAACGATGCTTCGTTTGAGTTGGTAAATCAAGACAGTGTGAGGGTTGTATTCCCGGAAGATTTTCGTGGACAATATGTGGTTATGGGATTTGTGTACACTAATTGCCCCGATATTTGTCCTTTAATTACACAGAACCTAATTAAAATTCAAAAGGACTTAGGCTATCCTAGCAATGTGCAGTTTTTAGGGGTGAGTTTTGATCCACTCCGAGATACCCCTGAAATCCTACACCGTTATAAAGAAGTGTTTAAAGTAGACGAAAATGTCAACTTCCTCACAGGTGAACCAAAAGTGGTTCAAAGTTTTATGGATAGTGTTAGAGTACGAACCCAAGAATCTATGCGTACAACCACCGATAGTGGAAAAGAAATCTATTTTCTAAATCATTCTGATAAAATTATGGTGATGAACCCAAAGGGTGAAATCATTATTGAATATGGTGGAAGTATGCCTTCTATTCCATCACTTATTGTTCAAGATTTACAATCACTCATTCAATAATTACCATTTTATGAATAACCAAAGCCTTTTATTTAGCTCAGCGTCTACCCGTACTAAGCCACTCATCTTACTCCTATTATTTATATCTATTAGTCTGGGACTAATGTTAGGATGCAATAATAAGGTTGATCGACCCGATTCAGCTCTTGAGGAACAAGGTCGCCTAACCGATTTATCCATGGCTAAATCAGAATGGAATATTGCCATAAAAGACGCTTGGGCCCGTCCTACAAAAGCAGGTATGATGAGCGCTGCTTATTTTACTATACATAATGTTGGTTCGGTTCCCGATAGTCTTGTTCAGGTTTCCTCAAGTGCTTCTGAGGATGTGCAAATACATCTTAGTTATATGAACGACGGAATCATGGTGATGGAAGAGCAGCCATTTGTAGCCATTCAAGCTTCTGAGCAAATCCCTTTCCAACCAGGAGGTTATCATATAATGATTATTCAACCAACTAATGATATGGAGGAAGGAGATAGCATTAGCTTGTCATTATATTTTAAATCCGGAATGATCATAGAAGAAACGATACAGGTCGGAAACCCGACAATGTGAGCAAAATATTAGCTAACAATGAGCCATAAAAAAACCCCCAGACCTGTCAGGATCGGGGGTTTAAGTCGGTTTGAGTTATTCGGAGTATGAATCTACAGTATGCCTATACAACATCGTACAACTCGAAAATGGTTCCCAAAATTTTAACGATATGAACTAAAGACCGAAGTGCTTCCGTCCGAATTAATTAAGAGTACATCATAGGGATCTGGGTTAGGTCCTTCCATCCCCGGTGACCCCTCTGGCATACCTGGAACTGAGAGTCCTATAGCATCTGGACGTTCCTTCAATAATCGTTGAACATCGGCCGGAGGTACATGCCCCTCCACGATATAACCATCGATCATAGCAGTATGGCAGGAGGCTAGTTCGTTAGAAATACCCTGCTCAGATTTAATAGCCCCTAATTCCCGAGTGACCTTTTCAGTTACAAAAAAACCTTCTTTGTTCATATGCTCGGCCCAACGTGTACAACACATACAGCCCTCGTTCTTGTACATGGTAACTAAAATAGCGCCTTCGGGTGCTTGCATCACAGAACGTGTAGATTCCATGCTTGCCTGAGCTGCAGTTTGGGGCTGTTCGGCATCGGTAGAAGGCCAAAATAGGATAGCCACTACCAAAACGGTAATAAAAGACCCTAACAATAAAATTTGTTGATTATTCATTGATATACATTATGTGATGGATAGTTGAATTTTTAAACCTATGTATATTACACTAAATAATTGCACTCAGTTCATAAATTCTTCATTATTTTTGTAAATCTTATCCGTACTAACCAAATATTACGAGTACTTATTGTAATTCTTATCCGTACTAACCAATTAAACAACTGTAATGACTTGTCCAATATCTCGCTTTAGTGCAATGTCCCTGGTGTTTTTAGCTTTTGCTGTTGCATTAGGAGCCATGGGTTCTCATTTCTTAGAAAGTAAACTTTCAAATGGTTTATTAGATACATGGGAAACCGCTGTTCAATATCAATTTTGGAATGCGCTGGGATTAATGGGTTTAAGTCTATTAGAGCGTAGTTATCGTGTTTCCCTTGGACTGGCAATGACATTCTTAGTTGTCGGAATTATACTCTTTTCGGGCAGTCTCTATGTGTTATGTTTGGCACCAAATCCTTGGATCGTTTATCTCACTCCACTTGGCGGACTTTCCCTATTGATAGGATATACTGGAGCGGCTATACGACTAGTCCGTATTCCCAACGAAAACAAAGCATAGTTGGATATACCTCTTCATCTTCACATTATCTTCACAATTCATCCTTTTATTTACTAGCAATAAGAATTAGCTAAGCTACAAAACGACTATTTATCAAGGGATGTCATTATTTCCCGTTGTTCATACGAGAATGCTAGGAACTTACTTGTCTTCACACCGATTCGCTTGGGTACTCCTCGTTGGATTGATTGTATTGCTGTTGACAGAATCTTCGATGGCAATCACATCATCTAAAAGCCAATCGGTTCGGACCACTTTTGTGTACACCAACGTGGATACTACAGCTCAGCTCATGGGTAGGGTATTAAATGAGGACGGTATCGTTGTAGTCGGCGCTAATATTCGACTTAACGAATATGTAGGTACCTATACAGATTCTTCTGGTTTATATATAATAAAGGGTATTAAACCGGGTGAATACAAGCTACAGATAAGTCATATTGGATATGTTGAGTATCAAAGAACCTTGGAGTTAATTCCAAAAGACAAGGTTTTTATAGAGGTGCGTCTTGAAAGTAAACCCTATGAAAATGGCACAATAGTGGTTACCGCATCTAGGACACAAGAAGCCTTATCACAAGTAAGTGTGCCTATGATAGTTGTCCAAAAACAGGAAATCCAACAATCAGGCAATCTTCGACTAAGTGATGTGTTATCGGAACAGTTGGGATTTTATTTGGTTGAAAATCACGGCACTGGATTACAAATGCAGGGATTTGATCCAGAGTACACCCTCATTCTCATTGACAATCAACCCGTGATTGGTCGCACTGCCGGGACCTTGAATCTTAACCGGCTTGCCGTTGGGAATATTGAACAGGTAGAAGTAGTGAAAGGCCCTTCTTCAGCATTATGGGGCAGCGATGCCTTAGCCGGAGTCATAAATATCATCACAGATAAGGGTTCAAAGCCTTTTGAATGGGGTTTAAACACTCGTTATGGTACCCATAATACCAAAGATATTTCTGGTCAATTTAATTTTAAAGAACAACACCTACAGGCTCGATTTTTTGGAAATGTAAACGGCTCGAATGGGTATGATTTAAACCCAGAAACCGTAGCCCCAACGATTCCAAAATACACTAATTACACCTTACAAGGTGGAGTAAAATACCAATTTCAGCCAGGTCTCTCGCTCGATATTTCGGGCAGATATTATCGAGAAGATCAATCGTTTCAAGATGTAGTCCTTGATCGTAGAAGAAGCTTTGACGCATATGGTACTGAGTTTCAGCAAGACTATTATCTTTCACCTACTTTGAAATATGCCGTTGGGTCGGTTCACCTTATAGAGGCCAGTGCTTATTGGGGGTATTTTGAAAGCGAGTCCGTTTTAAATCTAACCGATTCAAATACCCGTTATTTTTCAGATGCATTCGCACAGAAACTAAATAAGGTAGAATTTAAAGCCTCTACGTTCTGGGATAATACCCACACTACTATTTTGGGCGCAGGTACTAATACCGAATCACTTAATGCAGAAATTTATGCGGAAGTACCTGGCTTTGCAAGCACCTACTTTTATGGACAACACGATTGGCGTGCTAGTGATGATTATTCTCTAACGGTTGGATTTCGATACGACAATCATAGTGAGTACGCATCGCAGCTAAGCCCCAAACTGTCTACTCGATGGAAATTAACGCAAGACTTTAGTCTGAAAGCCTCATTTGGTGGAGGGTACAAAGCTCCTGATTTTAGGCAGCTCTTTTTGAATTTTAGCAATCCTATTTCTGGCTATAGTGTGTTCGGTACTTCTACTTTAGAAGCAGGTCTTCAGCAACTAGAGGAAAGTGGTCAACTTTCAGAAATTTTCATTGACCCATCTAGTCTTGGAGAAATAAGAGCAGAACGTGCTTATGCCTTAAACATTGGGGCTGATTGGTTCGCAACGAAACATACTAGTATTCGTTTTAATGCTTTCCGTAATCAGGTTCGCGACCTAATTGAAACCCAACGTATTGCCCAGAAAGTTAACAATCAATCCGTTTTTTCTTACGTGAATATCAGAAGAATGTATAGTCAGGGTATAGATTTAGAGCTTCGGACTGCCTCATTTTTACTCAACAATCTAGATTGGTCTGTTGGTGGGCAGCTATTAGATACTCGTCAACGGATTACCGAGGAATTTGATGATGTAGTTGACGGTGTAGTTGTAAAAAAGGAAAAAACCAGGTACGTCCCCATGTTTAATCGCTCCCGTTATACTGGTAACCTAAAGTTGTTTTATGCTTCCGAGCGGCTTGGGTTGGACGCTAATATTCGAGTTCAGTATCGCGGTGCTTATGGGTTTGTGGACCTAAACGGAAATAATCGAATCGATGGCAGAGAAACAGTAAACGGCTATACCATCATTAATACCTCAGTTGCCAAAACTTTCAAGCAGCAGTATCGCATTCAAATAGGGATAAATAACGTGACGAATGTTACTGAACCACAGCGTTTACCATCCAATCCAGGACGCATTCTGTATGCCCAAGTTTCCCTTGATTTTTAACGAATGAATCTGCGCTAGGCTATTAAATCTTATTCAACAATCATTTTAATTAACTCACAAACAAATAAACTTACTATTCATTATGAAAAATCTATCATTATTTAGCCTTTTAAGCGGGCTATTTCTCTTATCTGCCTGTGTGGGCAATAGTACCGACGGACCGGCTCCCGTCACTAATTCGATTATCGAAGATATTGCTGCAAATTATAATACTATCATCGAAAATATGGAGCTAGTGACTGACATCAATGATTATCCTGGTCAAGAAGGTAAATATACCTTTTACGATTTAGATCAAGGTGTCACCATTGCTGACTCTAGTTCAGATGTATGGGATATTGCCTTCTCAGGCACCACACTTTTGGCTAATACGGCACATGGCGGTGGAATTCAGGTGATTCAAACAGCCTATTCTGAGGTTGAAAATGCCCCTGAATCAGGTTATGAAGCTACTAATACGTCATGGTATATTTATACTGGAGAAGCACCAAATTTACCTAAGCATGCCGTCTTACCGAATAGCAACGCTACTGTTATTATTAAAACGCCAACGGGTAACTATGCTAAAATGGAAATATTAAGTTATTACGAAGGGAATCCAGATGTGACTTCAGCTGAGTTTGCTAATTTCATGACTCGTCCAGCGGATGGATATTTCAGCTTTAACTATGTACTACAGGAATCTGAAAGTACACAACTATATCATGTTGATTCCTATACATTCTTAGATCTAGACACAGGTACTATCGTTGAAGATTCCCTTTCATCACAATGGGATATTGGCTTTAATGCTACGAATATTATTGCGAACACTGGACATAATGGTGGTTTACAACCATTAAATACGGCATTTAATTTGGTAGATGAAGCGCCGCTGGAAGGCTATGGAAGTATGGACGCCGCTTGGTATACTTATACAATGAACAACACGCCACCACATGCTATTTTACCTAAAGAAAACTACACCTTAACAGTGAAGACTCCGGATGATTTGTATGCTAAATTCAGAGTTATTAGTTATTACAAGGGCAATCCAGATGTTAATTCTCAAAATTTCATCAATTTTATTCGCCCAGCTGATCGCCATTATACCATTGAATATGCCCTACAAAAAGATGGCTCTCGCTTTTTTGAATAACATTGGATGACTAGATTACTTGTTCATCGTGCCGTAGTTAGTTCTAAAGCTTAGCAAGTAAGTGGTTTCCGTCCAATCACCGAACCCCAAAATCAAACTAAGCCCTCTTTTAAAAGAGGGCTTTTTTTCATAATAGTTAATCTCTTTTCAGCCCAATTAAAACCTATGTTGCCACTGTATCAGCTAATAATCGGTAGTTGAAAATAAAACCGACTACCTTTACCCACCTCACTACTTACTAGTATGTCAGTATCATGTGCTTTCAATATTCCTCGCACTACAGCAAGACCTAAGCCTGTGCCCCCTTTATCCCTTGAGCGAGCTTTATCTGTTCGGTAAAATCGGTCAAAAAGCCGGTCTAGATGTTCGGAAGCAATACCAATTCCTGTATCCTCAACCGAAATTTGAATTTGAGTTTCATTCTGTTCGCAAAGCACCTTAATACTACCTTCATTGGTATACTTTAAGGCGTTCATAATGAGGTTGTCCATGACCTGATCTAACTTATTTCTATCGGCGTTTACAGATGCATTAGTAGAGATTTTCAAAGATAATTCTATATTTTTTTCCTGCGCTAATGGTTCGTAGGTAGTGATTATGTTTTCTAGAAAAGACCCTATCTCCACCGCCTCTTTATCTATAAAATGTTCATCCATATCGTAACGTTGCAACATTTTAATATCGTTAAATAAACGAACCACGCGTTCCACTTGATTCTGCATGGTTACCATATATTGTGCTTTTTTCTCCTTCGATAAAGCCTCTATCTGAAGCATTTCAATAGCACCAGATATTGTATGTAATGGGTTTCTGACTTCATGGGCAATATCGGCAAAAAATTGATTTTGTTTTTCATTCAGCAATTGGAGCTGCCTATTATCCTTTTTAAACCGTTCCGCCATTTTATTGAGTGATGTTGCTAAGGTCCCGAATTCATCGTTACGATCCATTTCAAGGGTTTCATGGGTCTGACCATCAGCAATATTTAGTGCTGCATCATTTAGCTGTTTTATGGGAGCTGCCATATATTTAGAAAATATAAAGCTCACCACCATAACCGCAGCAATAGAGAATAGCATACCGGCATAAATAATATGCCGAATATTGTCTACAGCCTCATAATACTCTTCTTTGTCCTTACTAATTCGTAAGTAACTTACACTAGGAAACCCATCATCTACTTTAGCAAAAGCCACTAACCTTGAATAAGCCGGATCATTCATCACATAAATCTCTTCATAATTCCCTAGCACTGAATCCACTACTACTTCACTTAAAAATTCTCGTGAATCTACAAATACTTGTTCGGGCTGAGTATTATAGATTGGTATACCAGTTGAATCAAATAAGGCTAAATCATAATCGAATAATGCCGTGGTTTCTGTAATGAATGGAAAGAAATCGGTATTTTCATCCGACGACTCAACGGCTTGTCTTACAATCCGCATATCGTTTTTAAATTCATCAAGCCCTGCTGCAAATAGGAAGAAACGAATGCTCAAAATAGCATAGGCGCTTATGGTGATTATGCCGATGATTAATAATAATATATAGGTTACCGAGAGCTTAGATTGAATATTCATGAATGTAAAAACTCTCTATTGAACCCATAGCCAACGCCTCTGTAGGTTTTTATTAATTTACCTTCTTCCTTCATTTTTAATCGTAGGTTTTTTATGTGCACATCTACGGTTCGATCAAAAATAAATTTCTCCTCGTCTGATATATGCTCCAAAATTTCATGTCTGCTGTATACGACTTTAGGATGTGTAAAGAATAATTCAGCTATGATATATTCTGTGTGGGTTAAATCTATTTGCTGGTCACTTATAAACATCTGTTTTGAATCGGTATCCAAGTATACATGATCGTACCGTAACCACTGCTTTTTTTCTGGTTGCATTCGCCGGAGTTGACTCTCTACATGCGCCTTAATCAAATGTAAGCCTGCTGGTTTTTTAATGTAATCATCCGCACCTAATTCTAAGCCCTCAATTTCATCTTTTTCCTCATCTCTAGCTGTTAAAAAAAGAACCGGAATATCAGATAGTACCGGATGTTTTCTAATGTGTGCGCAAATTTCTTTTCCATCCATGATGGGCACCATTATATCTAAAATAGCTAATTCAATTTCATCGGCATACGATTCTATTATAGCTAATGCCTGCTTTCCATCCTTTGCCCAGTGAACTTGAAAGTGATTCAACTCTAAGTAATTGGCTAACATTTCGCCCGATTCTAATTCATCTTCCAGTAATAGTAGGGTATGTTTAATCTCCACGTTCATGGGGGTTTATTGAAGATTCAGGTATGTTATGGAGGCTTGATTTGACAAGTCTACAAATATATTTAGCACTATAGTTACTCTCTATAATTAACTAAATTATAAAGATAACTTTTGTAAATAACACTCAGTACTATGACCGCGTATGCCACATCTAATCGACCAGTTGTTTGGATAACAGGAGCCTCCTCGGGTATAGGAAAAGCATTTGCACAGCAATATGCAAAGGAAGGCGCCCATCTTATTTTATCTTCTAGGCGGGCAGATGAATTAGAAAAACTCAAATCTGACTTAGCTAGTGATTCTAGTGGTGATATATTGGTTCTGCCATTAGACCTTTCTTCTGGGGATGCATCACTGCAGAAAAAAACAGAAGAAGCCTGGGCTTGGAAAAATAAAATTGATGTCCTAGTGAATAATGGAGGCATTAGTCAGCGCTCGTTATTTCTGGAAACCGACATGCAAACCATTCGTCGAATACTAGAAGTTAATGTATTTGGAGCCCTAGCCCTCAGCCGTTTTATTTTACCCAACATGGTTAACCAAGGTTCCGGACATATCATAGTAACTAGCTCAGTTGCCGGAAAGTTTGGGACTAAATATCGTTCCGGTTATGCGGCGAGTAAACATGCCATCCAAGGTGCTTTCGATTCCATACGTCAAGAAATGTATGAACATAACATTGATATTACATTAGTATGCCCTGGCCCTATTAAAACCGCAATAACTCAAAATTCACTCACCGGCGATGGCCAAGCATTCGGTAAAATGGGCGACTTACATACCCATGCAATGGATGCCCATGAAATGCTACGTCGAATTTGGCCTAAAATTAGAGCACGTAAAGAAGAAATTATAGTATCTGGACCTAAAGAACGTCTCGCACTCTACCTCAAACGATTAGCTCCAGGAATCTTGAATCGTATTCTAAAACGCTCAAAAGTAGTATGATTAAGTGAACCGAATGAGCATACATTTCCATACCTCATCGATTCATTTGAAGCTACACTATCCTAACCGACTTCTTTTTTTCAAATAATGAATGAGTGCCTCATTAAAGGGCTTCTCAGTGGATACGGATTCAAAATCTATCTGAAATTCATTACAAGCCTGCTTAAACCCTTGCATATACATAGCCACATTTGCTCGATAATCCTGGCCAATCTGTGCCGGTGAAATCTCGATTTGTTCACCACTCTCCAGATCTTCTAGTAAATAACGATCATGTTCAAGATCTAAGTTCAACTCGGTAGAATGTTCGGTTACGTTAAACAATATAACTTCGTGCTTGCGATGGCGTAAATGTTTAAGCGCCGATATCAATGCCTCATGCTCTTCAATATTTTCGAATAAATCAGTAAAAATAACTACTAAACTTCGCTGATGAATACGTTCAGCTAACTCATGCAATGCAGCAGCTGACCCGGTACGCTCGCCTTTATTTTTAGTTAAATAAGGCTCCATTTCTAAAAAAATTCGCCTCAAATGCCTCCTGGTACCCTTTGCAGGGAGCAAACTACCAATCGTATCTGTAAAAGAAGCAAATCCTACCGCATCTCTTTGGCCTTGCATTAGGTACCCCATTGCCGCAGCTAAATGGGTAGAATACTGAAGTTTAGTCCATTGAGCCTTATGTTGAAAATGCATAGAAGAACTCATATCCAAAACTAAAAAGCATCGCAAATTGGTTTCTTCTTCGTACTGCTTCACATAGAAACGCTCTTTTTTTCCGTACGCCTTCCAATCTATATGCTTAAAATCGTCGCCCGTGTTATAGGGTCTGTGTTCCGCGAATTCAACACTAAAGCCATGATAAGGGCTTTTATGTAAGCCAGCGATGAATCCCTCTACAATTTTTTGGGCTTTAAGCTCTAGTCCTTTTATTTGGGACAGTATTTCTGGATCAATATTCATAATCAATGGTACTAAAACAGACCCACAAATGCCCAAATTACCCGCTATTTAGACAAATAAAGATTCTTGAATTCGAAAGGTTTCCTAAAGTGTTCATCCTTAAAGTCTTGGGCAAAATAAATGCTTTCCCCCGTCGACTTCATTTCTGGTCCTAACTCTTTTTTAACCCCCGGGAATTTATCGAAAGGAAATACTGGCTCCTTGATGGCCCAGCATGTTAGCTTAGATTCTAAGTCAAACTCACTAAGTTTTACGCCCAACATCACCTTCACTCCAATGGCTGCCTCTGGCCGCTGCGTGGCTTTAGCAAGGAAAGGGATAGTGCGAGTAGTTCGAGGGTTTGCTTCAAGAATATATACCTTATCGTCTTTTACTGCATACTGCACATTTAAAAACCCTTGAATATCCATAGCTTCCGCAATTCGCTCCTGATATGCTCGGATGGTTGCCTGAATCTCTTCTGATAAAGAGTAGGGGGGGATAACTGCAGTTGAATCACCAGAATGTACCCCTGCTGGTTCAATATGTTGCATCATTCCAGCAATGTGAAGTTGCTCCCCATCATAAACAGAATCTACGTCCACTTCAATGGCTTGTTCTAGATATTTATCGATCAAAAATGCATTTTCTGGGTGGGTCTTCAGAATGTTGGCCACATATCGCTCAAGCTCCTCTTGTTTGACTGCGATCCGCATACCTTGACCGCCTAATACATAACTTGGGCGAATTAACACCGGATACCCGATTCGATCAGCAATGCTTAAAGCACCTTCTACATCGGTAGCCGTACCGTATTCAGGAAAAGGAATATCTAGGCGAATAAGTAAATCAGAAAAGGCACCTCTATCTTCGGCAAAATCGATTCGTTCAAACGCAGTCCCAAAAATATGGATTCCCGCCTTAACCAAGCGCTTACCTAATTTCAACGCGGTTTGTCCACCTACCTGGATAATGACCCCTTCTGGTTGTTCATGCTCAATGATATCAAGTACTCTCTCCCAATAAACAGGCTCAAAATATAGTTTATCTGCAAAATCAAAGTCCGTAGAAACGGTTTCTGGATTACAATTAATCATGATTGCTTCATAACCCATTTCTTTTGCAGCAAGTACGGCGTGCACACAAGAGTAATCAAATTCTATGCCCTGTCCTATGCGATTGGGGCCACTCCCTAAAATGACCACCTTCTTGCGATCAGACACGATGCTCTCATTTTCACCTTCATACGCAGAATAGTAATAGGGTGTTTTGGCTGGAAACTCTGCCGCACAAGTGTCCACCACTTTAAATACTGATTTAAGACCCAATCCTAAACGATAGGTACGAACCTGATCATCGGTTACCTTTTCTCCCGACTTGCTCACTAACCAAGCAATTTGTGCGTCCGAAAATCCTGCTTGTTTAAGCTCATAGAGCTCTTCCTTTGTAAGCTCTCCCAGAGCTTTACCCTCAGTTCTATTCTCCAATGATACCATATATTCAATCTGTTGAAGAAACCACGGGTCTACTTTGGTGATATCGGCAATTTCATCTACAGAGCTACCCAGTTTAAACGCATTACGAATCTGCAAACTTCGATCCCAATACGGTTTAACCAAACGCTCTCGAACGGTCTTTCTATTTATTTCTTCATAGCCGTCAGCGCCTAAACCGTCGCGTCCAACCTCCATACTTTGCCAAGCTTTATTGAGTGCCTCAGGAAAGTTACGTCCAATACTCATTACCTCTCCAACCGCCTTCATTTGTGTGGACAATTCCTCGTCAACTCCTGGGAATTTATCAAAATTGAAACGGGGTACTTTACACACCACATAATCAATAGAGGGCTCAAAACAAGCAGAGGTATTTCCAGTAATTTGATTGTCCAACTCGTCCAATGTATACCCAACGGCTAGCTTGGTTGCAACCTTTGCTATTGGATATCCCGTTGCCTTGGAGGCCAGTGCAGAAGAGCGACTCACCCTAGGATTTATTTCAATCGCAACAAACCGATCCGTACCCGGCTCCATTGCAAACTGTACATTACAGCCCCCAGCAAAGGTGCCAATGGATCGCATCATTTTAATAGCCGCATTACGCAGGATTTGTAACTGCTTATCGGTGAGAGTCTGTGTAGGTGCCACCGTTACGGAATCTCCGGTATGGACCCCCATAGGATCCATATTTTCGATGGAACAGATAATCACCACATTATCATTGGAATCCCGTAAAAGCTCGAGTTCATATTCTTTCCAACCAAAAATACTTTCTTCAATTAGAACGGAATGAACCGGACTCATTTCCAATCCATAAAGCACTTTTTGATCAAATTCTTCTTCTGACCAAACGATTCCGCCTCCAGCACCACCCATTGTGAAGGACGGACGAATCACAATAGGTAATCCCCCTAGTTCTTCCTTGATTTCCTTTGCATCTAACAGAGAATGAGCTTGCCGGCTACGACATTGTTCTATCCCTATTTCCTCCATGCGATCCCGAAAAAGTTGCCGATCTTCCGTCAATTCCACTGCATCGATATCGACCCCAATAATCTGAATACCATGCTCCTTCCAAAATCCTTCCTTTTCCAAATCTCTAGCCAAATTAAGCCCCGTTTGCCCCCCCATAGTCGGTAGAACCGCATCGGGTTTTTCCTTGGCTACAATTTCTTTGATAGAATCGGTTGTCATGGGAAGCATATAAATCGCATCTGCCATGATCGGATCCGTCATAATCGTAGCTGGATTCGAATTTATAAGTACGATTTCATAGCCTTCTTCTTTCAAAGATCGACAAGACTGAGAACCAGAATAATCAAATTCACATGCTTGCCCGATAACTATGGGACCCGAACCTATAATGAGAATTTTGTTAATATCGTTACGTCGTGGCATAGTGAGTATTAAGAGTGTTAGAGTGGGTTAAATTCGTTTAGTTTTGTAAGTGTTGTGCCATCGTTGATCCTGGCTCAAGACTTATATTTATCCATGAGTTCCACAAATTGATCAAACAAATAGGCTGAATCGTGAGGGCCGGGTGAGGCTTCTGGATGGTACTGAACCGAAAAGCCTGGAAACCGCTTAAAAGCCAGTCCCTCCACCGATTTGTCATTCAGATTTATGTGGGTTACTTCAGCAACATCATCGGTCACACTATCCTCGATAACCGCAAAACCATGATTCTGTGTTGAAATTTCAACCAATCCTGTCTTTAAATTTTTCACTGGTTGGTTGGCACCTCTATGTCCTACGAACATTTTACCTACTTCAATCCCCTCACTTAACGCCATTAGTTGATGGCCTAAACAAATTCCAAACAATGGTTTTCCCGACGCTTTAGCAAATTCGACTACCTCTAAGGCATAATCTCCGGTTGGGTTAGGATCCCCCGGTCCGTTCGAGAAAAAGAATCCATCGGCATTCCAAGCCTTCACCTCATCAATCGAACACTGGGCTGGAAAAACTCGCAAAGTACAGCCTCGTGCTAAAAAACTTTGGATAATATTTCGTTTAATTCCGTAATCAAAAGCGGCTATTCTATAGCGCGATTCTCCCTCGGGCTGAAAGGTCTGAGCCTCCTTTCTAGTCACTCTAGTGGCTAGTTCCAAACCTTCCATAGGTTCCCAATCGATTGCTTTTTGCACCAATACGTCCGGCTCTAATTCCTCGGAAGAGATGACCGCATTCATAACCCCCTTTTCCCTAATGTGTCTCACTAACGCCCGAGTATCTACCCCGGATATACCAACAACTTTATGATCTTCAAGATACTGCTGAAGACTGCGATCGGCTAAGGGATTACTAAATTCATGAGAAAAGGCTCGAGTGATCACACCTGCAACCATCACTTTTCTATGCTCATCGTCCCGATCCATTGTGCCATAATTACCAATGTGAGGGTAGGTCATCATCATGAGCTGTCCGTAATAGCTAGGATCGGTAAAAATCTCTTGATACCCAGTCATACTAGTGTTAAAACACAATTCACCGCCGGTAATACCCTTATATCCGACCGAAAATCCATGCACAACGGTTCCGTCACTTAGTGCTAAAATTGCTTTTTCTCGAGGTTGCAAAGCCATAGTTAAAGAATCCTGTTAGTTAGGGGGTTACTATTACAATGGTTGACTCTATGGTTGACTGTTAGGTCAAGAATAGCAGCCATTGGTTCATGCGAATTGAATATGCCTCTAGGTCTTGAACCATTGCTCAAAAAAAATCCGACAACGGGAACCGCGCCGGATTTTAGTGATATATAATTAGCGAAAAATTTCATTAATGCTGCGACCCCTGACCTTTTGTAAGTCGCACCATCAAAGTCGTAATACGTAGTAAAAATGACCTTATCGGATTGTACCTATATGAAATTAAAAACGCTATGATGAACAAGCTTAGATTGCAATTTCACTAAGATAAACAGATAGGCTGATTGCATCAAGACCATCTTTCTATTTTTTATTTCGACTGTGAGCCAGTAGTGAACTTGTTAGGGTGGCAAATCCACTTAACAAACCCCCAATTACTGCGGTAATAAGAATGAGAATCCATTCCTGAGTCAATCCAAACAGCTCGGCCATGCGTGAGCTCAATACCCCATTACTGGCTATATGTACATAGGCTGCATGAGCGCCCCATGCCAAAAAAACCGCAAAGAATCCCATCCCAAAAGCTCGAATAGGAGTCACATTCATCCGATAACCAAAAAATAACCCTGGCAAAGCTGCTGACCACCAAGGGAGCACTAAATTCAAGAAAAATGCATTTCCGGCAATTAAAAGAAACAATATGATCATGGTCTTAGACTCCATTTAACTACTGACTTCGATTCCTGACCCGACGACATAGTGGAACCAATAGGGGGGGCTTTATAGAAGTGTAATTCATATAATTTTCCGGTTCGCCACGATTCTATCATGTGATCATAATTAGGAGACCCTGGATTCCCAGATGTACCTCCAGGATACACCCCCCACGCCTTAATTTCAGGCCCAAGTTCAACAATCATTCGCCAAGAAGGCCCAGAACTACCTCGCGTAGCATTAACCGATTCCGCACCCCCACTACTGTAAAGGTCATTCACTCCTAGACCATTGGTTTGAGTTAGATGAGGTATATCGTTATTTATGACCCAGCCCCAATCCCAATCATCACTCCAAACCCCGTAAACCTCGGTCAAGTCGTTCAATGCCGAAATAAACGATCGCGTTGCTTGGTCTCCAATGGTTTCAACCACTTCGGTAGAACGATGGTCCACCATCCAAAAATTTGAGTCTTCTTTGAGCTGTTGTACCAAACGATCTCTTGCGGGGGTTCTTAATGGAAAATCAGCGTCATATTCATCAACCAGAATGGCTTCATATAATGTGTACCACCAACTTCTAAATACACTTGGAGCACGATAGGACGCATTATTATAGTAGTTCCATGTTTGCAAAGAATCCAATACCTCGCTTTGAATTGTATTCAATGAGTCGGTCTGAATCCAGCTCAGCATACTGGGTAATATTTCTGCTGCATGATAGGAATAGTTATCCATTAACAACGCTTGCATATCGTCTTTGGTCATGTTATCCAATTCCGACAGACGTTCATTAATCCTTCGACCACGCTCAAATGGTGCATATACATCGTCCATGTAATAAGGGTAATCTGGCGCTGTCGATTCTTGATTTGCAGAACTGACAAACCCCCGCTCAGGATTTTTAATATGGGGATGATGCTCTCTGGGAATCCAACCTTGCCAATCGTACAGTGGGTCTGTGCCATCACTCACAGTACGACCTTGACCATCCCATTTATTCGGAAACCGACCGTTGACCCATAACGCAATATCTCCTTCGGAGCTTGCAAATACAAAGTTTTGAGCAGGAGCTTGATAATGGGTTAACGCTTCTACATAATCATCGTAATTCTCTGCTCTATTCAACTGATAAAAAGCTCGTATTTCGTTGGATGGCTCATGAGCAATCCATCGTAGAGCGTGATAAATAGGTCTAGTAGAGCCTTCTTGCCCATCTGTATTTGCACTGCTCACTTCGGAAACAGGGCCATGATGGGTATATACAACGGTATCAATAATGGTTTCAGCACTCCTGACATGAATTTCTTCGATACGTTTCGATGTTGCTTTCCACTGCCCGTCATGCCAGTACCGCTCTTTCTTTTGATTTTCGAATCGAATTTCATACCAATCCAATACATCAGAAGCTACGTTGGTTACTCCCCAAGCAACCTGCTCATTAAAACCAATGACTACCCCTGGCGCTCCCAACAAACTTACTCCATAGGTATTAACCCCTGGTCCATGCAACTGAATCTCGTACCAAATGGAGGGAAGCGTTAACCGCAAATGGGGGTCATTGCTCAAGATGGGGTATCCAGAGGCTGTTTTCTCGCCACTTACCGCCCAATTATTACTCCCTATGCCTTCCGGCACAGGAAATGGCTGTATGCTTTTGGCTACTTTAGGCACAAAAAGAGTATCGGGTCGCCTAACCGGAACCCGTTCAAAATCCCATACTCGACTGGCTGGTATAATGGGATCTAACAGATCGTGATCTTTATCAAAAAATTGTTCAACAAACTCTGGACCAAAATACGCCAAGGTATTACTATGAGAGACATCACTGTTTCCAGCCGCTAAGGTGCGCGTCATGTTTTTGAGTAAAAGGGCCATTTTAAGCGGAGTCCAAGGCTCTGGCGATATGTCTAGCAACTTATATTCGAGGGGAAATTGCTCTGGCTCTAAAGAGGATATAAATGCATTTACACCGGCAGAATAAGCCTTAAAAATAGTCCATGAGGGTTCGTGTTTCTGAACCTCTGCTACTGCTTTTTCAGCTCCAAACACCATACCCCATCTACGGCTTTGCCGATCTCGCTCCACTAAAGAAGGGCCTAATAATTCACTTAGGCGGCCAGCCGCGTCATAAGTTTGCATTTCCATTTGAAATAACCGATCCCGGGCTTGTAGAAACCCTTGCATAAAATAAAGGTCGTGGTCATTTTGAGCGAACACATGAGGCACCCGACGGTCGTCAAAAAAGACCTGCACAGAATCCATAAGCCCGAGGAGTTGATCATTTAAATGAGAGGGCGGTTGTCGTTCTGCTTGTGCCCAAAACCCTCCGTCAGGATCCATAAAAGGACCCATTGGAGGAATATTTCCCCAGCGGGTGCTTAGAACCCAAATTAAAGCAAGCCCTGCGGTTAAACTCAGGCTAAAGGGTAGGTATTTCATATGGTCTTATTAATTTTTACCAGTTAAAAAAGTCTTGAATTACGGGACGAATTCAAAACCTATTATCATAAGCACTCCTAAAGACATGCATCCTGGCTCCAAAACAACATTTTCATACAGTAAATACTCCCACCACTTTTCAAGAACTCATTGGTAGGTAACTCAGCTACAGTAAAACCATTTGACTCAAGAAGCCGAGCCGTTTTAGGACTACCAGAAGGGAGTAAAACCCGTCTTCCTACTATAGCTGTGGCATTACATGCAAAAGACTCAAGGGTTTCCCGTTCATCTATTTCTAACACCACATCAAAAAAATGATGAATCAATTCCAATCCCACTTGATCAAAAGCTCTAGGATAAATCATCACCGTTTGCTCATCGAGCATACAAAAACAGGTGTCCAGATGATACAGTCGTTTGTCTTGCAAATGAAGTGAAATAACAGGTACCCTTGTGAATGCGGCTAATGCCTCTAGTGCGGGCTTGCTGGTTCTGAAACCATGACCCGCCCAGATAAGAGAACGTTCTGGATGCCACTGAACATCGCCCATTCCTTCAAAAAATAGTGGCATTTTCTCCGGTTCAACCATTTTTTTCGCTGCATTTACTGTCTGCTGGTTTAGCGTTTTTTGGCTTTCTTCGTTCCGTTGGTTAACTGGAAATATAGAATGGACAGGGTATCCTTTATGCGCTAGAACCTGATGAAGGTACGGCACTTCAGAGCGACGCATTGGGCTACGCATAGCTCCCATAAGGAAGGACGCACCCGCCTCTTTATCCCAGAGTGGAAAGCTTTGATTCGCACAAAAAACTAAATCCGGCAATCCTTCCATTGCTTTTAAGGGGTGGACATAAAGCCCCCATTCTTCAAATTGAGCCTTCACCCCTGTCCATTCAAGCCAAGCTTGGTGTTTATCCACGCAACCAATCATCGATTCCATGTGGGGGTTAATCACATATTCCACATCAAAAAATTCAGGTTCTACCATCATAACCTGATCTGGCCACGGCATTTTTGGTCGCGTGGCTATTGTTATATCACACTCGTGGAGACTTTGAATTACCCCAGTATTTACTCGCTCCATCCACGGTCCTCCATGTTCAATTATATCGGTGTTATTTGATTGTCTTATTTGTTGTAGTCCAATAGTAACAATTGACCGCAACATCTGCTATTTTCCACACAATATTTAGTAGAATGTTATGACCAATTAGATTCTTAATTTTGCTTTTATGACAGAGCAGGCACCCAATTTAGTCGTCGCTTTTGGCGGAGTTTCACCCGAACATGAAGTTTCGGTACTCACCGCTATGCAAGTGATGAGCGCACTTTCCGATTCCAAATATACCATACTTCCCCTGTACATTAGTAAATCAGGGCAATGGTTCACCGGAGATATTCTTAAAGAATTAGAACAATACGGTGATCTAGACGCCCTTATCCAGCAAGCCAGTCCTTGCTATTTTAACCGAGATCAAGTGGGACGTGTGGTGTTAGAACATCCCAAGAAAGGACTTTTTTCCAAGCCGGTACAGCAAGCTATCTATGCGGTTGTGGTCGCTTTTCATGGCGGGGCCGGTGAGAATGGTTCATTTCAGGGGATTTGTGAACAATTTAACCTTCCCTACACTGGGAGCGGGGTATTAGCCTCCTCATTGGGCATGGACAAGGTTAAAGCCAAGCAGCTATGCGAAGCGAACCGCATACCTGTTACTTCTTCTCTAAATTTTTATGAAGAGGATTGGGATCGTCACCATGCTACCATTCTAGAAGAAGTAGAACAACTCGGTTATCCGGTGATTGTGAAACCCTCGTCACTGGGAAGTAGCATTGGAGTAAAAAAAGTAGACACTCAATCAGCCTTAATAAAAGCGGTAGAAACCGCGTTTAGGTACGATGCTCAAATACTCATAGAAGAGGCTATTGCTCCCTTGATTGAAATTAATTGTGCGGTGTTAGGCACCCCTGAATCCTGTATTTCCAGCGTATGTGAACGACCTATTGGCAGTGGTGAAGCGCTCTCATTTGCCGATAAATATCAACGTGGTGGATCCGCTGATAAAGGCATGGCTTCTGCTGATCGCGTAATTCCTGCAGATATCTCTGACGAACTAAGCCAAGAAATACGAACATTGTCAGAACAAATATTTAGAGTATTTCAGGCAGCTGGAGTAGCGCGTATTGACTACTTGGTTCAAAAAGACACTGAAAAAGTTTACTTCAATGAGATCAACACCATTCCAGGATCTTTTTCCTACTATCTATGGGAGCATTCTAAGCTCAGTTTTACCGATTTATTAGATCAACTTATTGAAACGGCCATTACTGTGCACCAACAAAAAAATGGGCGAATATTGCAGTATGACACCAACCTTCTAAGCGACAAAGCTGCCACTGGATTGAAAGGACTAAAAGGAAGCAAATAATCATGAAATGTGCATTAATTACCAATCCCAAAAAGTACGAAGTACAGCAAGTACTACAGCAGACATTGGTATGGGCACAAGACAAAGAAGTTCATTGCTATATCGATGAACAAACGGCCGAGTCTCTGAACGTAATTGAAACCGGTGGACTCCATTTTTGCAAAGGGGATACCGCTGCAATAGAAGCTTCGGACCTACTTATTGTAATTGGAGGTGACGGAACCTTACTCTACGCTGCCCGACTCGCACGAGGACTCGAAAAACCGATTCTAGGGATAAACAGTGGTCGTCTAGGATTCATGAACGATGTTTCCATTGAGGAAATGTATTCCGCTTTGGACGCACTTATCGAACAAAATTACACGTTAGACTACCGACATTTTCTGCAAGCAATCGATCAAAAAGGCCAGCTCTATTATGCCTTAAACGAGTGCCTGTTTACTCGCCGCGATTCAAGCTCTATGATTAATATAGATGCTGAATATGATGGAGACCTCATAAATACCTACTGGTCTGACGGCCTCATCGTAGCCTCCCCAACCGGGTCGACCGCCTATAATCTTTCAGCTGGGGGGCCCATTGTTATGCCCGGCTCCGGCGTGCTTGTCGTCACTCCTGTTAATCCACATACCCTAACAACACGTCCTTTGGTGTTGTCTTCAGACAAGGAGCTTCGAATTTCTATCCCCGAGTCCGATCCTTCCGTAATTTTTTCCTGCGACGGAGTAGTTCAACCCGTATCAGAATACCCTTTTTCCATTTGCATAAAAAAATCCTCTTCCCGAATTCCCCTCGTACACCTGAACAATCACAGCTATTTTGACACGCTCCGCAAAAAACTTATGTGGGGGCAGGACTCCCGACGTAGCTAATCGTTTTTCGGGTAGCTACCATTACTGGCTCCAGTCCACTCAGGCTTAATAGCTAATTTTTCAGCTATAGGTGAATAAAATTCTTATTTTACTTCATTCGGAAAAAAAGATAGAATAACCAAACAAAAAACTTAAAATACTACCCAAAGTCATGAAAGTAACCGTTGTCGGAGCCGGAGGAAATGTTGGATCTACTGTAGCGCTTAGCGTTGCACAAAGAGATTTTGCAAAAGAAGTTATCGCTTTAGATTTAGAGCGAAAACAAGACGATAAAACCTTTTATCCATCCAAAGGACGCGCATTAGACCAATGGGAAGCATCGCCCATTCACCTATTTGACACAAGAGTTAAAGGAACTACAGACTATGCTGATACGGCGGGTTCCGATGTATGCGTAATTACCGCGGGAGTGCCTCGTAGACCAGGGATGAGTCGTGATGATTTACTGGAAATTAATGCAAATATAGTTCGCAGTGTTACAACAGAACTAGTAAAGTACTCTCCTGATACCATTCTAATTATTGTTTCTAATCCACTAGATGTAATGGTTCAAGTGGCCAAAGATGCATCAGGACTTCCTTATGAAAACGTCATGGGGATGGCTGGTATTTTGGATACTGCTCGATATCGAGCGTTCATTGCCGATGAATTAGATGTTTCACCAAAAGATATTCAGGCCCTACTAATGGGTGGACATGGTGACACTATGGTTCCGTTACCTAGATTCACCACCTTATCAGGAATGCCTATTACTCATTTTATTTCTGAAGAACGACTAGACGAAATTGTTGATCGTGCTAAAAAGGGTGGGGGCGAGATTGTCGGACTCATGGGAACCTCGGCATGGTATGCCCCGGGTGCTGCAGCCGCTCAAATGGTTGAGGCGATATTGTTGGATCAAAATAGAATTTTCCCCGTCTGCGCTCACATAGATGGAGAATACGGAATTGATGATCTGTATATTGGAGTTCCAGTCAAACTCGGAAAAGGTGGTATAAAAGAAGTAATTGAGGTTGAATTAACCCAAAAAGAAAGCGAACTTTTACAGGAGTCGGCTAAAGCCGTTCGCGGCACTCTTGACGACTTTAAAGCACTTATGAACAATAAATAACGAGGACAAAGGTTCTCACTACTTGCTTTTAAATCCCGCTTCGTTTCGTTGCGGGATTTTTTTTTGCTTCTTCTGGTTGATTTTTTTTGAGGCTTAATTACCGTTATTTATGCGGTTTTACCAGCCCTGTTCATTAGCTGTAGCGGTACGATTAGGATCATCGACAGGACAAATAACAATAGGCCCACCATTTCAGCAGACCATCCAACCATGATTTGAACAAACTCAGCACTCCAAACAGCACCGGCCGCAATAAGCATAGCTCCAAACGCACGTACTAGTCCAAAGGGGACTTTCATGGCTCGCTGTGCAACCTTATGGAGAACTAGTGCCATGGTTCCATAGCTAAGCACGGTGGCGATAGCCGCTCCAGTCATACCTAACACAGGAATAAGTGCAACATTCACGATCACGGTGATTAACGCGCCTAATCCAGTGATTTGTGCCAAGTTTTTGGTTTTCTCTTGAATAAATATACCCGCTGAGAAATTTACGTACCAGCCTTGAAACCAATAGGCCAATAGCAGCCACGGTACAATACTTAGGCCCGACCAATACGCCTGATCGATTAGAGTTGTGTTCAAAAAAGGAACTGGAATGGCAACAATTGACTCCACAAATAGGCCTACTCCTAAAAATACGGCAGCGGCGGCTACATTAAAATAACGGAAGGCCTGACCAAAAATAATGGGCGCGTTAGGTTCGTCACTTTGTCTCATGAAAAAAGGCTGCCAAGCCATTCGATACATTTGCACGAGTAGCAACATAAAAACAGCCAACTTATAACAAGCATTATATACACCCACTATATAATCTGCACTCCACTCCAAACCATAGATAGCATAGATTTGTTCGCTGCTTAAGCTTTTTAAAAAGAAGCGATCCAGGGTTTCATTGACCACATGCGCCAAACCAGCAGGGATGAATGGCCACCCAAATTCAACCATTTTTCGTAGCATATCACTGGACCATGAACCTCTCCAGAGTGATCTGGTCAGTCCAAATACTCCTAATAGCACAGCGGCAGATGCTAGAAAATTAGCCATAAATATTGCTTCAATCCCCCAATCTAAAACCAAGATTAGATACCCATTTAACCCTACATTTATGGCCACATGTCCCAGTTTTAACCAGGCAAATGAATAGGCTCGCTTGGACAGTCTCAATTCTGCAAAAGGGACAATGGCTAATGCATCAACCAGAAGAATACCTATCATTAGCAGGTAGATACGGCCCTCAACCGAAGCATCGGCTCGTAGTGAGAGCAATCCAGAAAGTGGAGTCTGAAAAAGTAGGAGTATAAGGCTGATTAACAGACCAATGGCTAATAAAGCTCGCTGTATAGTGGAAAATAAATGAGCAACTTGTTCACGATCTTTACCGTAGCGCAGATAGGAGGATTCCATTCCAAAAGTAAAAAGTACCTGAAGTAACCCAATGGCAGCATAAACAAGACCCACTACGCCGTATGCATCAGGATTGAATAGCCCTGTATGAAAAGGTACCAATAAATAATTGATAAATCTGGCAATGACACTACTAATGCCATAGACCAATGTATCAGATAATAAATGTTTAAGTGGTTTCAACTCTAACTTATTTAGCGTAGATACCTTCTATCGCTCGTATTCCTAATAAGTAACTGTCAGCCCCGAAGCCTGTAATAATTCCATTCATAACCGCGCCCGTTACCGAATGTTCGCGAAATTTTTCTCGGGCATGAATATTAGAAAGATGTACTTCAACCTTGGGTATGGAAATAGGATCTAAGGCATCTCTCAAAGCTACCGATGTGTGGGTATAACCACCCAAGTTTACCACTAGCCCCTCTGTACCATCGGTGAGCACTTCTTGTATTCGATTGATCAAATCACCTTCTACATTTGACTGGAAAAAATTTATGGAATGTTCTGTAAAAGATGCCTGGATATATGTATTCAATTGATCTAAGGTCATTGAACCATAGGTATCCGGATCTCGAGTACCTAAGAGGTTTAGATTTGGTCCGTGGATAATAAGTAGCTTCATTGATGTAAATGTTTAGCAATATGTTCGGCAATATGACGCATTTCGTCACTCTTGAGTTCAATAGAACGTCCCAAACGGAAAGGGCCTCCCTCAGCGTACATAGGAATCAAATGAACATGGGCGTGGGGCACTTCAAGTCCCTCTACCGTCATACCCACTCGAATGGGTTTTAGCGCCTGATCCATGGCCTTAGCAACCTTTTTAGCAAATTCCATAAGTCCCAGATACGTGTGATTATCCAAATCGAACACATAATCTACCTCATCTTTTGGAACAACTAGAGTGTGACCTTTGGATACTGGTCGTATATCTAAAAAAGCAAAATAATCGGAGCTTTCCGCCACCTTATGGCAGGGTATTTCACCTGCTATGATTTTACTAAAAATACTAGCCATTTTTTTGAACCTAATCTTCGGATTCCTACAATTTGTACCTTCCAATAGTACGGTATTCCAAGCACTTAGAAAAAAAAATCACCAACTAATACCGACCCTTATCCCTAGCTTAGCTACTTCACTCAATGTAGGTGTATAAATTATTACACTCTTTTTTTCCTTTTTTTTGAAAAAAAGCTATAAAAGGTCGTATATTTGGAGTCTGTGGTCGAACCGGTAGCTCAGTTGGTAGAGCAACTGCCTTTTAAGCCGTGGGTCGTGGGTTCGAGTCCCACCCGGTTCACTTTCATTTGTTCTAGGATATTCGAAAGTATTAAATTCAATGATGCTTAGAATACAGCGATTGCCGTAAACGGATTGCTGAATTTTAGAGAACAAATTGACTCTCTCTTGACCAACCCCGTTCGCTTGAAACCGGACGGGGTTTTTTTATGTGTTTAAACCATAAAATGATGTATTTTATTCGATGAATCATCATCATGTTACCCTATGAATGTAGAACTTTTTAATCCACTGAGATGGAATAAAAAAATCCTGCTAGGCCTTTTGGGGCTGGTTTTAGTGATTTGGTTTTTATTTGTCGATGCCTACAGCCTTAAAACACGCTGGGATTTAGGTCAGCAAAAAAAAGAACTCATTCAAAAAACCGAAGAGCTAAAAAGCGAGTCTGAAACTTTAGAGCAGGACATTCAAAAACTTGAAAACAACCCTGATCTTATTGAAAAAATTGCTCGAGAAGAATATGGGATGAAGAAACCAGGGGAAAAGGTGTACAAAATTAAAAAAGAAGAGTAATCATTCGTAGAATTTACACTTATGAAAGCTATAGCAATTGACCTAGGTGGAACCAATATTAAAGCAGCCGTTGTAGATCAGGATCTCGGCATCATAGAACAAAGCTCAACTCCAACACATGCTGAGTTAGGTAAAGAACACCTGCTCGATCGTATTGCTGGGGTCGTAATGGAACTTTCCAAAAAAGATGAGGTAGTCGGTATAGGTATGGGGCTACCTGGGATGGTTAGCTTGGACCAAACCACTGTTCGTTATCCACCCAATCTACCTTTTTTGGATGGCGTCAATGCGGCTGAGGAAGTAAGTTCCCGAACACAATTAACTTGCAAAATTGAAAATGATGCAAATATTGCTGCCCTTGGCTCCCTACACTTTGGTGCCGGTAAAGGCCACGATAATTTCATTATGCTCACTCTTGGTACGGGAGTAGGTGGCGGAATCATCATTAACCGACAACTATTCAAAGGTTCTAAAGGTATGGCTGGCGAATTAGGTCACATTATCTTGGATTATCATGGACCTCTTTCAAACAGTGTTACACGAGGCACCATTGAGGCCTACCTCGGGCAGCGCTTTTTAAGTCGTTTTGCTATGGATATGATTACCCAGCAACCAAATAATTTACTCTATCAGAAATTTAGCAAGGATTTTGACAAACTTGAGCCGGTTGATTTAACCCAGGCCGCCAATGCGGGAAACGATCTTGCCATCGAAATCCTAGCGAAAGCGGGGCAGCGACTTGGATATGCCATCATCAACTATACCCACATGATGGATATTAGAACCTATGTGCTCAGTGGTGGAGTTTCTAAGGCTGGCGAATGGCTTTTTCAACCCGCAAGAGACATTGTCAAAAAGCACATGATGCCCCCATTTCAAGAGGGCTTTGAGATTATTTATGAAGATTTGGGTAATGATAGCTCACTACTTGGGGCTGCTGGATTAGCCTTTGATTCGTTTGGTTAATTTTACGCTAATGCGGCCTTATAGCGTAGCTTTTCTTCGGGCTCATATACCCCAAACTGTCTCTGAGATTAATTACTAGGAGCCACGTGCAACTGCTTGTTAAGCGAAATAGAACCATTATTTGTGTACTCTTCGCATTCCTGTTATTAGGTCTTCAAGATGGCTATGGCCAAATGCGAAATTTAGAGCGTCAGGATGATGGATCCACCGCTACATCCTCCAATACATTCACTGAATTAAATATGAGTACGTCCGAAGGATCCGTACAAGGAGGAAGCACAGAAAATGCCGTAAAATTCCAAGCGAACGATTCACTGATTGTTCGATTAGGTAATGGCCGTAAAGCTTTTTTATTTGGAATGGCAAAAATTGCTCACACTTCTGGAACATTGGTATCCGCGCAAATTACCATGAATTTAGACTCTACTACGGTAGAAGCTAGGGCTTCAGGTGTACAAGACAGTCTTGGAATGCCTGTGTTACTTATGGGGGAAGACGAAATTAAAAGTACCCGTATTCTTTTTAACTATAAAAGTAGTCGCGGAAAATTTGAAGATGCACAAATTAGCGTGAGCGATGGCCTACTCATCGGGTCTAAAATTAAAAATGTAAATGAATCTGAAGTATTCATTCAGGATGGTATATACTCGACTTGTCCACCAGATTATTTGTATTACTATTTAGAAGCCAAACAAATGAAAGTGGTAGATGAGGAAGAAATATTTTTTACCAATGCCCGACTCTACGTTCTAGACATTCCGTATCCATTTGTGTTGCCGTTCGGGTATGTCCCCGCACAAATGGATAAAAAACGCTCTGGCCTACTGACCCCGACCTATGTATTCGATGCCCAGGCTTCCAAAGGTATTGGTTTGCATAATTTGGGTTGGTTTCAATACATCAATGATTATATCACCACCACCCTAAGTGCCGATGTCTTTACTTCGGGTACGTACTATGCCAATAATTCCACACAGTATCGAGTTGGAGACCGATTTAATGGGGCTATTACCCTTGGATACTCCAGAGACCAAGGCTTGGAACCAACCGATCCA
>NTKP01000008.1 GCA_002457365.1 Rhodothermaeota bacterium MED-G12 | reverse complement strand
GAAGACGGAGTGAAGGAGTATTTTGGAGTCTATCCCAATCAAGTTATAGACGTATTAGCCCTTCTGGGTGATGCATCCGATAATATTCCTGGTGTGCCTGGAATCGGAAAAAAAGGGGCACCAAAGTTGATAGAGCAATTTGAATCGCTGGACAATTTATTAGATCAAGCGTCGACTATTTCAGCTAAAAGGCAAAGAGAAAGTTTAATTGAATTTGCTGATGAAGCTCGTCATGCTCGAAAAATGGTTACCATAAAAACGGATGTGCCTGGAGTACAATTGTGGACAGATTTGGTTAGGGCCGACCCTGATTGGTCTAATTTAGCGGTGTTTTTTTCTAGGATGGGTTTTAGAAGCTTGACCCGAAAATATGAAGAACTTGCCTCAGGTAACACTTCGCCCGTTGGTTCTGCCTCTTCAAGGGATGATCAATCTTATGTAAGCGACTCTCCTAAAAAGTCGGTGAATGAAGCGAAAACGAATCCCAAGAGTCTGAACTCCCAAAGCGAAGCCTCACAAGCGGACAATGAACACTCACCAATCGAAAAGGCCTTAGATCTCTTTGCAGCGAGTAAAAAAGCGTCATCCTACAATGCAAATGAGGTTGAATATCGCTTGCTTGATAATGAGGTAGAACTGTTGGCTTATTTAGAGTCCGTTGACCTTAATCGACCTTTAGTTGTTGATACAGAGACCGATAGTGCGGACCCATTATCGGCCAATTTAGTGGGTATTGCAATGACTCAAGAATCACATAAGGCCGTTTATGTTCCATTTAATCCGGAATGGAATATAGCCTTGAAGCAAATATTAGGTTCTTCTGAGCTTCTTGTCATCGCGCATAATTATAAATTTGATTATACGGTGTTGCAGCGACACGGTATTGAACTAAGTGGGAAAATTTTTGATACCATGATAGCGGCCTATCTGATTGATTCCGATCAACGCTTAAAAATGGATGAGCTTTCCTTACGCTATTTACAGTATGAGCCCATTCCTATAACGGAGCTCATTGGTAAGGGCAAAGGCCAGTTAACAATGGCGGACGTTCCTAGGGAGGCTCTTGTACCTTATGCGTGTGAAGATGCCGACATCACGTTTCGATTGTACACTATTTTTTCTGAAAAACTAGAGAAAGACGGATTACATGAAGTAGCTTTTAATTTAGATTTCCCTCTAAGCCGGGTATTAGCTCGCATGGAAGCTAGCGGTATTGCCTTGGATACTAAACTGCTTAAAGACTTTTCGACAGCTCTTAGTGAAGATATGCTACGCTTGAAGTCGGCCATTTTTGACCAGTGTGGGGAGGAGTTTAATCTTAACTCACCCGCTCAATTAGGGGATATTCTATTCGACAAATTAGGTTTGCCGGCAGGTAAAAAAACAAAAACAGGAAAATACTCAACAAATGAAGCGGTATTATCTAAGCTAGCCCATGTGCACAAAGTGCCAGAGCAAGTACTTGAGTACCGATCTTTAGCTAAATTGCAATCTACCTACGCCGACGCATTACCTTCTTTGCTTTCACCAATTAGCCATCGACTACACACCAATTATAATCAATGCGTGGCAGCAACTGGTCGGTTAGCATCATCAAATCCAAATTTGCAGAACATACCTATACGCACCACACGAAGTCGTGAAATCAGAAAAGCGTTCATAGCTGAAGAAGGGTACAAAATACTTTCTGCGGATTATTCACAGGTGGAGCTTCGTATTATTGCACATATTTCTGAAGACCAAGATATGATTCACGCTTTTAAGAGCGGAGAAGACATTCATGCTCGAACAGCTAAAGAAATTTTTTCATTGGATAGTCTTGATCAAGTAACCTCCGATCATCGTAGAAAAGCAAAGGAAGTCAATTTTGGGATTCCTTATGGATTAAGTGCTTTCGGCTTAGCTCAAAATCTTGGAATATCCAATGGCGAAGCAAAAGAGATGATAGACGCTTATTTTGGGAGGTTTCCTAACATATCTGCATATATCCATACCGCTAAGGAATTTGTAAAGGAGCACGGGTACGTAAAAACACTTATGGGTAGAAGGCGGTATCTACCGGATATAGAATCTGGAAATTGGAATGCACGAGCATTTGCAGAAAGAGCAGCCATTAATATGCCGATACAAGGGACCGCTGCTGATATTATAAAGGTGGCAATGTTATCTATTGATCAATGGATGCGGGAAGAGAATAGTAAGAGTAGGATGCTTTTACAAGTACATGATGAATTGATATTTGAACTTCACGAAGATGAGAAGGATTGGGTTCCTACAACGATTGTAGAAAAAATGGAACAAGCTATTGAGCTACTCGTTCCATTAAAAGTTGAGTGGGGAATAGGGGATCACTGGCTAGCAGCCCATTAATACCCACCCTTAAATTCTAGAATGGATGGTGGTAATTACGGCCTTAATGCCACCTTAACTCTGCTCTTATGTTAAAGAATGGTAGGGTTAGAGGCGTCACCGTAGACTTCTTTCGGGTCAAACACCTTTTCATCCTCTTCATAGTTAAGCCGTCCATCTTTTTGTGCAAATTCATCTTTAGTGGGTACGCTTCTATAAAAGCAAGAGCGATAACCTACATGGCAACTTGCGCCATTTCCTTGAACTTGTACTCGGAGCCAAACACAATCTTGATCATCATCTATACGTAATTCTTGAACTACTTGGGTTAAGCCAGAGGTAGCACCTTTGTGCCAAAGTGTTTTTCTACTTCTGGAGTAGTATACTGCCTCGCCTAATACTATGGTCTTTTTAAGAGCTTCTTCGTTCATATACCCATGCATGAGCAATTCTCCTGAAAGGTAGTCTGTGGTTACTACTGGAATTAAGCCTTGGGGGTCAAATTTTGGAGCAAAATCGTGGGCTTCTTCGACTTGTTCGATCGAAATTCTTTCTTTAAAAGTAATATTGGTCATGTTAGCTATGTTCAGATGTAAAAATTATCTAGTTGTGAATGAGTACAAGGAATATTACTCACTCTCTTCTTTTGATAGTATATTCATTTTTTCTGTTTTCTTTGATAGAGGTACAGGGTCGTATCCATGCCCTCCCCAAGGCTGGCAGCTCGAAATTCTCTTTATTCCAAGCCAGCTGCCCTTCCAAGGTCCCCACTCTTTTAACGCCTCCATTGTATATTGGGAACAAGTTGGAGAATAACGGCAACTACGCCCCAGATAAGGAGAGATAGCTAGTTGATAAAAGCGTACCAACCCAATGAGAAGGCCAGAGACGACTTGTTGGAACAATTTCATTTGGGCAAATTCATTTGGGTAAAGTGTACCGAGTTCCTTCTTTACTATCCTCTAGTTCGATATCGAGTTCTTTAAGTCTATTCCGAATGATGTCTGATAGTTCAAAGTTTCTTTCCATTCTGGCTTTGGTCCTAAGATCTATTAATAAGTGAAGTAAATCCTCACTTATATTATCTTTAAAGCTACTATCTGTCTCTTTGGGTTCGTTATACTCTAGTCCAAGTATTTCGGTTATTGCAATGTTAAGCCAATTCTGTAAGGAGAGTAGATCAGATGGTGGGAGACCATCTGCTATGTTTCTCTTTATTTTCTTAGTGTGATCAAATAGGGCGGCAATAGCTTGTGCTGTGTTAAAATCGTCATTCATTGCGGACTCGAAAGCAGCTTGAAGAGCAGGGAGAGCTTCGTGTGATTCACCCTCGGTTTTATCGTTATGTTGCTGTTGCGTGTATGTCAAAATACTCTGCAGAGTTGCTCTGAGTGACTGAAAACCGGTTTCTGCTGCTTCCAATGCTTTTTCTGAGAAATCTGTAGTGCTACGATAATGGCTTTGAAGTAAGAAAAAACGGATAACTTGTGGATTCCAAGAGCGCTTAAGTAACGGATGAGATCCCTTGAAAAACTCTTCCAGACTTATGGCGTTACCTAGGGACTTTCCCATTTTTTGCCCGTCCAAAGTAACCATGTTGTTGTGGAGCCAATACTTCGCAAAGGATTCCCCAGTCGAACATTCTGATTGAGCAATCTCGCATTCGTGATGAGGAAATTGATTTTCAAGACCGCCACCATGAATATCGAAGTGAGCGCCAAGGTATTTTATACTCATAGCGGAGCATTCGATGTGCCAACCCGGATAGCCCACTCCCCAAGGGGACGGCCATTTCATTAAATGGTGGTCATCGGCTTTTTTCCATAAGGCAAAATCTGCTGGATTACGTTTATCTGAGGCGGCTTGAACCCGTGTACCACTCGTTGCATCCTCGATATTCCGACCACTCAATTGGCCATACTTAGGAGCTGAGAGTACATCAAAGTACACATTTCCATTGCTAACGTAAGCATGACCTTCATCGATTAAACTTTGAATCATTGCAATTTGCTCTGGGATATGACCCGTAGCTCTAGGGGAAATGTCCGGACGCTGAACGGAAAGTGCATCCATATCTCGAAAATAGGTATAGGTATAGGTTTCGGCTATTTCCATTGGATCAAGCTGTTCAATACGAGCTTTTTTAGAAATCTTATCCTCACCTTCGTCTCCGTCTCCCACTAAATGGCCAACATCGGTAATGTTCTGAACGTATCGCACTTTGTATCCTAAGTAGCGAAGATATCGACGAACGATATCGAAAGAAACATAGCTTTTGGCATGACCTAGATGAGCATCACCGTATACCGTTGGTCCGCAGACATACATGCCGACATGCGGAGCATGTAAGGGCTCAAAAAGTTCTTTTTTTCTGCTTAATGTATTGTAAACATGTAATGCTGACGAACTCATACTACTATCATACTTAGATATTTATTCAGAGGGGGTGCGAATAAAATCAATGAATTTTTGTTGCGTATCTTTATCTCTAAATGCACCCCTAAACTCCGAAGTTATGGTGCTACTTGCATGATCTTTGATGCCTCTCATTGAAACACATAAATGCTTACTGTCAATATAGACTGCTACATCTTCGGTGTTCATTGCATCTGAAATCGCATCTGCAATTTGCAGGGTTAATCGTTCCTGAACCTGCGGCCTTCGAGAGTAATAATCCACTAAGCGATTGATTTTTGAAAGACCAATAACCTTTCCTTTAGATATATAGGCAACATGTGCTTTGCCTATAAAGGGAAGAAAGTGATGCTCACAAAAAGAGTTCACTTGTATGTTTTTTTCAATAACTACATCTGAGTAATCATAATTATTGTTAAACGTTCTCGCTTCTGGTCTGTTGGCTGGGTTTAAGCCATTGAAAACTTCTTTAACATACATTTTAGCAACTCTTCGTGGAGTTCCCTTGAGGCTATCGTCCGTTAAATCCAAACCAAGGATATCCATTATTTTTGCGAAATGATGCTCTATCTGTTTAATCTTTTCGTCATCACTTAGCTCAAAGGCATCGGATCTAATAGGGGTTAGCTCAGAACTTCCGGCATGAGCTTCTCCCATTTGGTCAAATTCTTCTTGTTGATCTAGGGTATCGATCGGTTCTTTCATAATAGTTGGAGAATTTCAGTAATTTAAGTGCAAACACTAAGAATGCATTGATTAGCAAAGATACGTTTATTTAGTGAAATTCGTTTCGAAAATAACCAGCTTCTTTGGTCTTCACTAGCTCAATAATGGGTGAATTTAGTTTAGACCCTGTTTAATGCAATCATATAAACTCACCTAATAAATACTACATGCTACAACATATCGTCCTTTGGAAAATTAAAGAGGACTTTCAAGGAGTTCCAAAAAGTCAATTAATTCAAGAATTTAAGGATCAATTAGAGCGGTTGCCGGAGCTAATTTCTGATATTGATCATCTACAGGTATTTGTGAATGCCGAAGGGGAAGGGGAGCAAGTCTGCGATCTCTGCTTGTTGTCTATGCATGCAGACAAAGAAGCCTTAAAGCGCTACGCCAATCATCCAGAACATCAAAAAGTACTTTCATTCGCCAAAAATATTGTTATCGAGCGAAGAGTGGTTGACGCTATTTCGTAAATATTATTGCTATGTCAGATAAGTATGAAGTTCAAGAATACCCAATAAATGGAATGTTGGATTTGCATGCGTTTAAACCCAACGAGATAAACAGCCTAATTCCTGAATATATCACCGAGTGTATTAACAGAAATATAGTAGAAATACGAATAATACACGGGAAGGGTAAAGGTGTATTAAGAAGGGGAGTCCATGCTATATTAGAACGAGACCCACGAGTGATTTCATTCGAAATGGCCAAAGATCGGTCTTCATGGGGAGCTACAATTGTACACCTGACACCGGCTTTGTAAGTCCTTGACAATAGTTGTCATTTTAGTGTTAGTCTAAGGCGTATACTCGAACATAATCAATTTCCATGGTAGCAGGAAATATGGAGTCATCTACCCCGTCCAATCCGCCTAAATTTCCACCTACTGCAATGTTCATTAAGAAGTAGTGAGGTTTATCAAAGGGCCAATTTTCTTGGTTGTACTCTTCTGGCCTGTTGATAGTTAATAAAACTTGTTCTGGGCCATTTACATAGAATACGAGACGCTCCTCTTCCCAAAGAAGTCCAAAAATATTGAACTCCTCCTCAATATTTGGAAGGGGCACGAATCCTGAGCTTAGTTGAGTGCCGTTCATATGATTATTGGCCTGAGAGTGAATAGTCATTAGAACAGAATTAGGGCTGGAACTTATGTATTCCATTAAGTCGATTTCTCCACAAAGAGGCCATCCAAGCTCCCCAATATTCTCACCGAGCATCCATAGTGCAGGCCAAATACCAGGTCCTTTATATTCGGGCATTTTGGCTCGAATTTCGATTCTTCCGTACAAAAAAGATTCCCGGCTATTGATACGAGCGGAGGTGTAATCACCTACCCGTTGCCCGGGCCCATTTTTTCTCGCAGTTATTCGAAGCGTGCCATCCTTTATTTCCACATTATCAGAGCCTTGTGGCTGATAATCTTGCCATTCGTTATTGCCCCATCCATGATCGCCAGTTTCAAACTTCCATTTGGTGGTATCAATAAAGTCCCCTTCAAATTCATCTGACCAAATTAGCTTGTCTAATCTTGTTCCGTCCTCTTCTGTTTTTGGAGTACAATGAATAGTGCTTATAAGAATACCGAGGAAAAGAAGTGGTGAAATTTTTTTCATAATCGTAAAACAGCCTAATGGGAGTAACGGTTTGTGATAAAAGAGAATTTTTATGTAGAGTTACCAAGGTTATGGTTACAGTAATCATGTAACGTATCCATATTTCACAAGACTGATATTAGTCTAAATAAATTTATAATGTAACAAAATAATGTAAATGGACTCCTTATCAATGAGGGAAGCTTAAATCAGCAATGATTAAGGTTAATTTTTATGTCTTAATCTGAAACAATCGTTTGTTCAGAACGTACATATGAGCAACTCATCTTATAAAATAATCTAACTACTTTCCCTATAATGTTTTTATTGAATAATGGACAGAAACGCCGACGAAATCATAGATCATTTATAAGTAAACCTTTCACTACCATAGTTTGTGCGATGCTTTTCATATCCACTGTGGCAGTGTTCGGCCAGTCTACATTAAACGCAACTCGATTGAGCGAAACCAGTACCATTGCATTAGATGGCTTGCTAGATGAGCAAATTTGGATGTCAAGCGATAAGGCTACAGATTTTATTCAGTACACACCAGTAGATGGAGGAGTTCCTACTCAGCCTACAGAGGTTTCAGTAGCTTATGATGATCAATATCTATGGGTTGGTGTTATGGCCTATGAGCAGAATCCGGACTCTATTGTAGCCCCTATATTTAGAAGGGATGGTTCCTTTTCCTCAGATTGGATTTATATAAACATTGATAGTTACAATGATAAAAGGACGGCCTTTACTTTTGCGGTTAATCCTCGCGGTGTACAAAAAGACGTTTTGTATTACGATGACACTCAGGAAGATATTCTTTGGGATGCGGTATGGGAAGCAGAAGCAGTCATACTATCAAATGGTTGGTCAGTAGAAATGAAAATACCTCTATCTCAAATCAGGTATGATGCAAAAAAAGTGAACCAGCTGTGGGGGATAAACTTTCAACGCCGCATAGCTCGAAACTCTGAAATCAATTTTTGGGCACCTGTTTCACGTTCTGAGGGCGGGATGGTATCTAGGTTTGGCACACTAAATGGAATATATAACCTTAAGGAGTTTAGTCGATTAGAGGTAACACCTTATGCATCTGTTACAAATATAAAAGAACAGAGAGTGAGTGGTGATCCGTATTACGATGTTAACAATGTTAGCCAGAGTTTTGGTGGGGAAATTAAGTATGGTATCACATCCGATCTTACTCTGACGGCTACTATAAATCCTGATTTTGGGCAAGTTGAAGCTGATCCTGCTACTATTAATCTGTCAGCATTTGAGGTTTATTTTCCTGAGCGTAGGCCATTTTTTTTGGAGGGTAGCGATATCTTTCGTTTTGGTCAAACACAGACTGATTTCACTCCAGGCAACCCTATTACTTTTTATTCGAGGAGAATAGGGCGCCCCCCTTCAGGTTCAATAAGCGCCTATAATGCATATTACAGCTATTCTATTTACCAAAATGATGAAATCGATCAGGTGTATCAAGACAGGCCTAATCAAACTCGAATTGCAGGTGCTGTGAAGCTAAGTGGTAAAACACGGAATGGTTGGTCTATTGGAGTTTTAGATGCGGTAACTAGAGGAGAGGAGGCAGCCTATACGGTGCGACTACAAAATGGCTCCGATCAGTTGAAAGGGGTATATCCAATTGAACCCTTTGCTAATTATTTTGTATCAAGAGTGAAGAAAGATTTTAACGAAGGGAATACAATAGTTGGAGGATATGTAAGTAGTGTAAATCGTTCTGTAGAAGAAACTTATTTTGAGCAGTATATGGCAAATTCATATTATTTAGTGGGTTCGGATTGGGAACATTCTTGGAAAAATAGGCAATGGATTGCTAGTGGGGTAGTTTCATATAGTAGAGTAAATGGTGATAAATCCTTTATTTCTACTATACAACAATCTCCGATCAGATATTACCAGCGTGTAGATGCAGAATCCTTTGCGGTGGATAATTCCATTTCCTATTTAGATGGTTTTGCTGGGGAATGGAGTCTTAAAAAAGCATCGGGGGAGCACTGGACGGGATCATTAACTTATTCACTAGTAACACCTGGTTATGAAACTAATGATATAGGTTTTCAAAATAGATCGGATTATAAAATTTTATCCTTCGATGTTAGATATAAGGAGGTAAATCCAAGAATTGGGCGCTATTTAATAATGTGGAATCAATACATGGTTGGTTGGAATTTCGACGGAGTTATTGGTTTACAAAATTGGAAATTTGGATCATATAGAATGTTCAATAATCAATTAGTTTGGATAAAAGAAACACAACTTAGTCTTAATCGATTTGATGATCGATTAACTCGAGGTGGACCTTTGGTTAAACCTGTAAATAGTCTTTATGTATACAATGAAATAAACACTAATTCGTCTAGAGATTTAAGTGTAGGATACACACATTTTTTTTTACGAGATTTGGATAAAAAAAGTGATGATACTTTCTCAATTGATTTGAATTGGATAATCAATTCAAGAATAAGATTGATTATTGGACCAGAATACGTCAAACAAACATATCAAGATCAATATGTTGCTACGATCGCTAGGAGAGCGATAGACCCTGATGCTGACCAGACCTACGGGTATCGATATATTTTTGCTACAAACAAAAGTTCAAACTTATCCGCTAACATCCGCCTGAATTGGACATTTTCGCCAAGAATGACCTTAGAAACCTATATAAGGCCGTATGTGCAGTCGGCGCGTTTCTCTGGCTTTGGTGAATTGAAACAAGAAAGAACCTTTGACTTTGACTTTTATGGTGTAGATGAGGGAGAGCTAAACGATTTGGGAGCAGGCTTGTACGAGGTTAGTTTTGGGGATGAAGAACCCACATCCTTTAGATTTTATAGACCTGATTTCACCTACACAGCCCTCCAAGGTAATGCAGTCTTTCGCTGGGAATATAGCCCAGGGTCTACGTTATTCTTTGTTTGGCAACAACAAAGGGATGGTGTTATGGGAAATGGACTAATGGATATTTCTAGGGATTTTGGTGATATGTTCGATCATAAGCCCATTAATATTTTTCTAATAAAGCTTAGCTATTGGTTTGGAGTGTAATTCCTGAGTTGTTATAACATTTTTTAGCGAAGAAGATGAGTCTTTGCGTATATTTACTAAGAAACCCTATCAGGGCATATTCTATTAAATTCAATCTTATAAATCTTTTGTTATGGATATGCAGTCAAGAACTTATATAGAAAGTATACCAACAGTCGAAGCTGATTTTATGCAAAAGGTCTATTTGTGGATGACTTTTGCTTTAACTCTGACGGGCTTTGTAGCCTATCGCACCACCCAATCTGAGTTTTTGTTAGAACTAATATTCAGCTCTTCTTTTGGGTTTATTGGGTTAATTCTAGCTGAACTAGCCTTAGTATTTTGGATTTCATCAGGCATTCAAAGAATGTCATCTAATATGGCAATAGGATTATTTCTTTTGTACTCAGTACTCAATGGAATGACACTTTCTGTGCTATTAATAGCCTATACTGGGGCTTCTGTTGCTTCCACATTTTTCATAACCGCGGGTATGTTTGGGGCAATGAGTGTATACGGCTATACCACCAAGCAAGACCTTTCAAGCTGGGGAAACCTCCTTTTTATGGCCCTGATTGGGCTTATTTTAGCAAGCGTTGTTAATATCTATTTACAGAGTTCGGGACTCTATTGGCTCATTAATTATATAGGTGTCCTTGTCTTTGTTGGGCTCACAGCCTACGATACCCAAAAAATTAAGCAAATTGCCGCTCAAGTGATTGTGGAATCAGAAGAGGGCAGGAAAGTGGCTATTTTAGGGGCACTTACTTTGTATTTAGATTTTATAAACATGTTCATTTTTATGCTCAGAATTTTGGGTAACAGGCGATAAATGGTAGAAGAAACATCGCAAGTGACGATGGATTCGTCAATCGATAAGCCCTCATCTGTTGAGAGGGTACAAAAACAAGATTTTTGGGATAGACTCGGTATGGGGCTGTCGTCGGTCTGCGCAATACATTGTTTGTTGGTCCCAGTTTTCGTCTCATTAATACCATTATGGCCTGCCTTAGAGCATGTACATGAATTTACTCATTTAGTATTCTTATTAGCAATTGCGCCAACCGTAGTATTATCCCTTAAACGACTCCATGCCAATAGGTGGGTAAGTTTTTATTTGATCTCTGGTACGCTCATTATATTTCTAGCTTGGTTTTTTAACAGTAACCTTGGCGAGTACGGTGAGGCTGGCGTTACTCTTATTGGGAGTTTACTTCTTATCACTGGTCACTGGATTAACTACCGTGCGAAATTGCTCTGCAAAATTTAATGATAAAGCCCTAGTCGGATATTCATAACGTCATCATTTAGCGTTCACCACTAGACGCCTTTCAATCTGTTTACAGAGAGTTAAGCTTAGCTAAGTAGCTAGCAATCATTTCAGGTTTCTCAAAGCTACTGTTATGTGGTATGGACGGTGAGAGGGTATGGGTACGGTAGATTTGTGGTTTTCCCAATAGTTCATTTGTCTTTGTTACTATCTCATTTGCTAAACCCCATGAAAGCGTAACCCCGGCCCCACCTAATCCATAAGCATGTACATGAGGTAGATCCTTAGAGGAATCCACTTTAAAACAAAGCGATGAATTAGGTCCTAAGTAACGGTATCCAAGTAACTGGGACTTAATTTGGAAAGCATCTATAGTCGCATTTGTGCTATGTTCAATAAGAATTTTGTTAAGTTCAAAAATAGCAGCAAATGGCCAGTCTAGTATGCTTTCTATAAAATTGTAGCCAGTGAGCAGGTCATCACCTATCCATTCCCCCTCGATCAAATGACCAGCAATTCGACTTCCACCAAGAATCATCGAGTCGCTTCGTGGGTAACTGTATATATCTTGGGCTTTCCCATTCAGCGTGCTGTACACCTTAGCTGGCGGGGTGTAATTATATGAGAATAGCTCGCCGTCTGGATTACGCAGTGTTGGTCCATTTGAAATTTCTATTAAGTGACCTTTAAGTAAGCTAAGGGGTTTATTATGTATTTCTTCGAAACCGGAACCACTAGCCAGTATCGCTAAGGAATACTCACTGGAGGCGAACCGAGAATCTATCTGCGATAAGTCAATCGTCTCGATCGCTAGAGGAATTTCAAGTGCGTCAAACGTACTTAGTAAGGCCTTCCAGTAAATAGGCCAGTCAACGAAAAACATGGAGGATTTCCACGCTCTTGATAGAGGATTATTGGGAAGATGTGGAATGAAATAACGCCCAGTCACAGGTATCTCAGTATAGCCTGGCAGCCACGGTAAATAGGTGGGATTACTCTGGAGTACTTCAGAAAATACTTCGTAGTGAATTTGGCGATGAATACCTGGGAAATTATGCTCAAATAACTGATGATAAAACAGGGTTGAGCTTAGGAAAAGTTTTTTTGAAATAGGGCTTTTAAAGGAATGTGGAAGAATAGAAGCTGCGGGGAAGGAACTGGCAAAAAACGGGTTCTTATGATCAATTACGGGGTGTTCACGAGAAAATACTTCTACGTTGTATCCAGACAAACGAAGAAGAATTGCCGTCGTCAGTCCAGTTATTCCAGCTCCAACAATAGCAATTTTTTTTAAACTCATACCTAAAATTTACCTTATTTTATTCAATACTCATAAACATCGAAGTTACTATTTCAGACAATATTATGTCAGACAACACAACACTAGGCAATGCTGAGTCAGAAATTATCCTACCCGAAGTAGAGATTAATCTTTTTACCCCCAAAAACCCAACCACGGCGACCATTGCTGAGAATAGTATTTGTACGGACGATTCTAGCCCTAACGTTATTCGCCATATCACTATTGATCTTTCAGGTTCAGGCCTAGAGGGAGTATTTAGATCAGGGCAGTCTATAGGTATACTACCGCCCGGAGAAAACGAAAAAGGTAAACCACATAAACTAAGGTTGTATTCGGTTTCTTCGCCATCAAAAGGCGAGCAAGGTCAAGCTCACCTCGTTTCAACCACAGTCAAGAGAGCAAATGAGGAGGTAGACGGTGTTTTTTATACCGGGGTTTGCTCGAATTATTTGTCCAATTTGAAGCCTGGGGACTCTCTTCAGATTACGGGGCCTAGTGGAAAGCGTTATTTGTTACCAAAAAATGCACAAGAATTTAATTTTGTTTTTTTTGCAACAGGCACGGGTGTGGCTCCCTTCAGAGGTATGATCATGGAGTTAATGGAAGCAGGGCATAAAGGACAAATTGTGTTGGTATTTGGATGTCCATACCGTACGGATCTGCTTTATAAAGAATATTTCGAAGGCTTAGACGATGCGCATCCTAATGTCCATTATCTCACCATGATTTCTCGAGAAGATCGACGTGAAAATGGGTCGAAAAAATACGTTCAAACAGCCATAGAAGATTATTCTGAGCTTCTAGCGCCTATTTTAGGTGCGAATAACACCCTAGTCTACTTATGTGGTATGAAGGGAATGCAAACCGGCATTTACGAACAATTAGCAAAGCAAGGTTTCTTAGATTACTTGAGCCTGCGAGGTGATTTAGCGGATAAAGATCCAGTGGAATGGACTTGGGAAGAGCTAAAAACTCAGGTCAAACCATCCGAAAGGACCTTTGAGGAAGTATATTAGAGGGTTATTTCCCCGTTTGGCTCACTCCGCCTGAAACAATAAGTCGCATGGCTTGTGAAGGATCCATGTCCATGGGATAGACTCTATTTGCTTCAACCAGAAAGAGATTTCCGGAAAAGTTGTAGGAATGAGGGCAGTAAACGGCGGTTAATTCAAAGGAGTCGACGTTGAAATGTTCCTGGGTGATGAATCCGATCCGGTAGGGACCATCGGCGCTTAGTTGAACGAGTACAGGCCGGTCGAATTTTTTCTTTTCGCCCACAAAAGCTTCGGTTAAATCTTTGAGGGAATGATATATGATACTGATGATGGGTGTTTTGGTCAGTATTTTTTCGACGAATTGGATAATAGGTTTGGTTAGGGTGATAGAGAAAACTAGCCCTATGGCTACAATGATGGCAAATGAGAGCAGCAGTCCTAGGCCTGGAATGGATTGAGCCCAATCCCCTGGTATCCAGCTAGAGCTGAGTGTATTGAGCCATTCAATAGAGATGCCGGTAACAAAAAAGGTAGCACCTAATGGAAAAACTACGAGTAGGCCTCGAAAGAAATAATTAAACAAAGATTTCATAGAGTGTGGGCTTGGTTGTGGGTATTACGTTAATATAGCCAAATGTAGGCGAATTAAGCAGGGATTCAGCTATGTGTCTGATAGGTATTTTTTCTATCTTCCTGCTTTAATAAGCATGATATTTGTATGAATGAAATTGTTTTAAGAAATCATATAAATGATCCAGACCTAACTCACACATAAATCGAATGGCTTTTAAGACTTCCTCTCAAATACGGCAAGAATTTTTAGATTTTTTTGGGGCTAAAAATCATGCTATAGTATCTAGTTCACCAGTTGTTCCAGCGGATGACCCAACATTGTTGTTTACAAATGCAGGGATGAATCAATTTAAGCCCCTTTTTTTAGGTGAGCAAAAAACCTTGTCTTTTGAGGGCAAGGAATGGATGCGAGCAGCTAATACCCAGAAATGTATCCGAGTTAGTGGTAAACATAACGATTTAGAAGAGGTAGGGCATGACACCTATCATCATACCTTGTTTGAAATGTTGGGTAACTGGTCATTTGGAGATTATTTTAAGGAAGAGGCCATTGCATGGGCTTGGGAGCTGCTGGTAGATCGCTGGGAGTTGGACCCTTCTCGTCTGTATGCAACCGTCTTTGGTGGAGATCAAGAAGATGGTTTAGAAGTGGATCAGGAAGCCATTGATTTGTGGAAAAGTCACACCAATATTGATCACGCGCATATTCTAAAATGCGGAAAAAAGGATAATTTCTGGGAAATGGGTGAGACAGGACCTTGCGGACCTTGTTCGGAAATCCACATTGACTTGCGATCTGATCAGGAGCGCGCAGAATTGGATGGGGCAAGCTTGGTGAACAAAGATGACCCAAGGGTTATGGAGATTTGGAACCTCGTCTTTATACAATTTAATAGGTTGAAATCAGGCGAATTACAAACCCTTCCTGCTAAACATGTGGATACTGGTATGGGTTTTGAGCGAATTTGTGCGGTTATGCAAGCCAAAACCTCGAACTACGATTCGGACGTATTTAGTCCGCTCATTCAGGCTATTTCCAATCGTGCAGGCATACGCTATGGGGATGATGAATATACCGATATTGCTGTTCGTGTGATTGCTGATCACATTCGTGCAGTGGCATTTAGCGTGGCCGATGGGGCATCTCCTTCGAATGATGGAAGGGGGTATGTGGTGCGTAGGATATTGAGGCGAGCCATACGATATGCATGGGATCGGTTGGGCATTAAAGAGCCTTTTCTGTTTGAATTGGTGCAGGTGTTGGGGCAGCAATTTTCAGAAGTCTTCCCTGAGCTAGTAGCCCAACAGGCCTATATAGAAAAGGTGGTGCACTCTGAAGAAAAAAGTTTTATTAGAACCTTAGGGCAGGGTATCGCATTATTTGAACAAATGACGGAACATAGCGAAGTACTCACTGGAGAAGATGCATTTAAGCTGCATGATACCTATGGATTCCCTATTGATTTAACCCAATTGATGGCAAGAGAGAAGGGATTACGGGTCGATGTGGCCGGCTTTGATGAGCGGATGAATGAGCAAAAGACTCGGGCTAGAGCAGCGGGAGCTTTTTCAGTGGATCATAACGAAAAAGGGCAGTGGAGCTGGGTTGCGGGGAAAGAAACACAATCGGAATTTGTAGGCTATGATGAGTTACGTATTTCAACCAGTATTATAGCTTATCGCGAAGTGGAAGATACTTTTCACTTATTGCTTGAAAAGAATCCATTCTATGCCGAAGGAGGTGGACAAGTAAGTGATAAAGGACTATTGAAACAATTATTGAAACCAGCGAACCATAACAATGAAACCGATCAAGAGTTCGCAGTCATTGATGTTCAAAAAAGTCCTTATGGGTCGGTTTTGGTCGTGCAGCAGCTTCCTGCCCTTGATCAACCAGTAGAAGCCACTGTGAATAGAGTGTCTCGAGAGTTTACCTGTGCTAATCATTCTGCTACCCACTTATTGCAAGCAGCCCTGATTACGGTCCTAGGTCCGCATGTAGCTCAGAAAGGTTCGTTGGTTAATCAGGACTATCTTCGTTTCGACTTCACTCATTTTGAAGCTATGACTAAGCAGCAGCTCTTAGATGTTCAAGCGCTGGTTAATGAGAAAATAAGGGCGGGTATTCCACTAGAAGAGGATAGAGAAATCCCTATCGAGCAGGCAAAAGAGCGGGGAGCCAGAATGCTTTTTGGTGAAAAATATGGTGATAAAGTTCGTGTTATCACCTTTGATTCTGATTATTCGATGGAGTTGTGTGGTGGAACACACGTTCAGAATACCGGGGAAATTGGGTTCTTCAAAATAGTGCACGAAAGTTCAGTTGCAGCAGGTATTCGTAGAATCGAGGCACTTACAGCTTTTGGAGCAGAGCAGTGGGTGACAGAGCAAGAAAGCAAGTTACAAACAGTAGCTAATCTATTAGGCACTTCCAATGAATTTGCGGAATCTATTGAGCGGTTGCAAGCCGATAAAAAAGAGTTAGAGCGCAAAGTTGAAGTCTTAGTTCAGGCTAAAGCTATTGCTAGTCAACAGGCTCTTATGAACACGGCAGAACAATTGGATAACGGTATTAAATGGGTTTGCGGGCATATTGAATCCTTTGATATGGATACTATTAAAAACATGGGATACAGTATATTAAATGAATCACCTAAAATGACAGTTAGTACTGTATTTACGCATGACGAAGATTCGGGTAAAGTATTTATACTGGCGACTGTTACCGAGGACCTCATTCAAACAGGATTGAAAGCAGGGGCTATTGTTGGGAAATTAGGGCGAATCATTGGCGGTGGCGGCGGCGGTCAGCCTAGTTTAGCTACGGCTGGTGGATCAAAGCCGGAAGCCATACCTGAGGCAATAACGGCTGCAAAGAGCATGCTTACGGACTAATCTGGTCTTCTGAGCCTGTCTATGTGGTTCGTTGATGTGATTAATTGCTCAGATTCATTGATCTGATTCGTCAGGTTTATTCTTCAGCTTACTTAATATGGTTGAACAAAGGCCCTTTATTACTGCCACATAATTTGTAGAAAATTCGGTATATTATAAGACTAAAATAATCGTGATTACTTGAATGAACCATTGAGGGTGTCTAATTGAATGATGAACCAGAAAAATTCAATGACCTAGTAAATGGTAAATGACCAATTAGACATGATCAATGTTGCGCCTTTAGGATTTTGCATAGTGCGCATCAGAAACTTAAGCATCTACTTATTACTGTAAAACACAATAGCATGGCGAAAAAAGCAACATCTGATATCCGATTTGCTCCTACAGGTATAGAAAGCCCTGAGAATGGTGGAGTCCAAAAAGGAGTAGATTTACCTGCAGCAACCAAAAAAAAGCATAAAAGCCTTGGTTTAACGGCCCAGCAGCTCAAAGATATGTACCATCAAATGTATCTGCAGCGACGATTTGAGGAGCGGGCAATGCAGCAATATCAAAAAGGTAAATTTGGAGGCTTTTTACACCTATATATCGGTCAAGAAGCTATATCAACCGGGACAGTGTTTGCATTCAATAACGATGATGATATCATAACTGCCTACCGAGATCATGGATGGGGTCTGTGCCGTGGAATTAGTCCGAATGAAGGGATGGCAGAATTATTTGGTAAAGCTACCGGTTGCTCTGGAGGCAAAGGTGGTTCAATGCATTTCGCCAACGTTAAGGAACATTTTTGGGGTGGCTATGGAATCGTTGGTGGTCACATACCCATCGCAAGTGGACTTGCCTTCGCAAATAAATATAATGCTAACGGACGAATATCAGCCTGTTTCTTTGGCGACGGAGCCGTTGATCAAGGTGCATTGCATGAGACCATGAATTTGGCTCAGTTATGGAAGCTTCCGACTATATTTGTGGTGGAGAATAACGGATATTCCATGGGAACAGCCGCAAAACGACATACTGTTGCAGAAATTGTTGATAGGGCGAAAGGCTATGGTATGAAATCGGCGGTGATCAATGGAATGGATGTATTTTCTGTGTACGAAAAAATGAAAGAAATTGCAGATGATGTACGGGAACATTCAGAGCCTTGGTTTGTTGAGATTCGTACCTATCGATACCGTGGTCATTCCATGTCGGACCCTCAAAAATATAGAACCAAAGAAGAATTAGAGGAATACCAAAATATAGATCCTATTGAGCGACTAAAAACCTATTTAGTTGCTGAAAAAGTGTGCAAAGAGGCTGAAATTAGCTCAATAGAAGAGGGTATCGAAGACGAAGTATTGGCAGCAGTTACCTTTGCCGATGAGTCTCCATTCCCAGACCAGTCCGAATTATATACCGACATGTTTGTCGAAGACAATCCTTATTTTCACGTTTAAAATTTATTACGATGGCAGTTTTACAATTTAGAGAAGCACTCAAGCACGCAATAGATGAAGAAATGGCTCGTGATGAGCGAGTCTTTGTAATGGGTGAAGAAGTAGCTGAATATAATGGAGCATACAAAGTAACGGAAGGCCTGTTGGATAAATACGGGTATCGACGAGTCATAGACACTCCCATTTCGGAATTGGGTTTTGCTGGGCTTGGAGTTGGGGCCGCTATGAATGGTCTTAAGCCAATTGTTGAATTCATGACCTTTAACTTTGCGGTACTTGCTGCAGATCAGATAATTAACCACGCAACTAAGGTGAAATACATGACGGGTGGCCAAGCCGATTGTCCCATTGTTTTTCGTGGCCCAAATGCCTCGGCTGGACAATTAGGAGCGACTCACTCGGTGGCCTATGATTCTATGTATGCCCAATTCCCTGGACTAAAAGTTATCTATGTTTCAGAGCCTAATGACGCAAAAGGACTGATGAAATCAGCCATTAGAGACGAAAATCCAGTACTCTTTATGGAATCTGAGCAAATGTACGGATTAAAGGGCGAGGTTTCTGATGAAGAGGATTTCATCATCCCTATTGGAAAAGGAAAGATTAAACGAGAAGGTTCAGATGTTACTCTCGTTGCACATGGTAAGATGTATCACCTAGCGGTTCAAGCTGCAAATGAATTAGCTAAAGATGGAATTGAGTGTGAAATCATTGACCCAAGAACGGTCAAACCTCTAGATTTAGAGTTAATACTGCAATCAGTTAAAAAAACGAATCGATGTATTGTCATTGATGAAGCACATCCGTTTGCTGGATTTGCCGCTGAAATTGGATTCTTAATTCAACGAGAAGCATTTGATTATTTGGATGCACCGGTACTACGAGTTTGTTTGCCGGATGTAAACGCTCCATTTTCGAAACCATTATTCGATGCTTGGTTGCCAAGTCCAAAACAAATTATTGACGCCGTTAAACAGGTAAGCTACTAATATAAACACTGCAAAAAATTAAGCTATGGCCATTAAGATTGAAATGCCCAAACTCAGCGATACCATGGAAGAAGGGGTAATCGCTAAATGGAATGTTAATGAAGGTGATTCGGTATCTGCTGGGGATATCATCGCCGAAGTAGAAACCGATAAGGCAACTATGGACGTGGAAGTATTCGATGCTGGTACTATTTTGAAGATTGTACCAGGTGAAGGAGATGCGGTACCGTTGGGTGGACTTATTGCTATCATTGGTGAAGCGGGCGAAGATATTTCTTCTTTGTTAGATAATGATTCTAATTCAGCAGCGACTGACTCTGCTCCTGTGGCTGAAGATGATAAAGTCACGAAAGCCGAAGAAGCAGTGGCTGCTCCAACTGCCATTGAAGCTCCGTCAGTAGGGGACGGCCGAATTAAAGCAAGCCCTTTAGCCAAAAAAATTGCCGCAGATAAAGGAGTAGATTTAAACAGCATAGCTGGTTCTGGCCCTGAGGGAAGAATCGTTAAGAAGGATGTAGAAACGGCACAAAGCGCAACTTCAAGTACACTTACCCGACCTGGAGCTCCTGCGCCAATGGCTTCATCAACAGCTAAGAGTTTCTCTTCTTTAGCCTCACAAGAGGTCAAAGTCTCTCAAATGCGTAAAGTCATTGCGAAACGACTCTCAGAAAGTAAATTTACCAATCCACATTTTTATGAGACCATAGATATTGATATGAAAGCTGCTATTGACGCAAGAATGCAGCTCAAGGATAAGTTGGACATTAAAATCAGCTTTAATGATATCGTGTTAAAGGCCTCAGCAGTGGCTCTTTCAAGACACCAAGCCATCAATAGTTCTTGGATGGGTGATACGATAATTGAGCATGGTGATGTACACATTGCAGTAGCAGTTGCCATTGATGAAGGTTTAATGACACCGGTACTTAGACATGTAGATCAAAAAGGACTCGTTCAGATTTCTTCAGAAACCCGTGAATTAGCAGGCTTGGCAAGAGATCGAAAGTTAACTCCAGAGCAAATGGAGGGAAGTACTTTTACTATTAGTAACTTGGGTATGTTTGGAATAGAAGAATTCACCGCAATCATTAACCCTCCAAATGCATGTATTCTTGCCGTAGGTGCCATCCGAGACGTTCCTGTTGTGGAAAATGGTGCGGTTGTGCCAGGTAAGCGAATGAAAGTTACCTTATCCAGTGATCACCGTATCGTAGATGGGGCTAAAGCTGCTGAATTCTTGAATACACTTCGCTCACTTATCGAAAATCCACTTTCGATGTTACTCTAAATTTCTATGCTTAAAGGCGTTATACTTGCAGGTGGGACGGGTTCTCGTTTATATCCTTTAACCAAGGTCACTAACAAGCATCTGTTACCAGTTGGGAATAAACCGATGATTTTTCATCCAATTGAAAAACTCACCGGTCTTGGTATACAGGATATTTTGATCGTCACCGGCACCGAACATATGGGTGATGTGGTGAATTTATTGGGGTCTGGTGCCGAGTATAATTGCCGGTTTACCTACAAGGTTCAGGATCAAGCAGGAGGTATTGCACAGGCTTTGGGATTAGCGGAGAACTTTGCCGGACAGGATCCTATTGTGGTCATTCTGGGGGATAACATTTTTGAAGACGATCTCACTGCGGCTGCTCGCACATATACAGGTAACGGCGCTATGATTTTGTTGAAACAGGTGCCCGATCCACAACGATATGGTGTCGCCCTACTAGATGGTGATAAGGTCATAGAAATCCAAGAAAAACCAGAAAATCCACCTACATCCTTTGCCGTTACAGGTGTCTATTTTTATGATTCTAGAGTATTTTCAGCCATTCGAGATTTGAAGCCATCGAGGAGAGGAGAGTTAGAAATAACCGATGTAAACAACTACTATATCCGTCAAAATCAGATGAGTAGTGCGTTATTGGAAGGTTGGTGGACGGACGCTGGTACTCCAGACTCCTATCGGTTAGCTAATCAATTGACGATGGAATAATGAAGTTTCTGGTAACGGGTTCTGGTGGACAACTTGGTAATGGGTGGCAAAGGATTCTAAAGGAACGTTCTAATGATTTTGTAGCCCTTGATAGAGGAGGGCTAGATATATGTGATGTCGAGAGCATTGCAAAGGCTCTCGATACGCATGAACCCGATGTATGTGTCAATACGGCTGCCTACACACAAGTCGAAAAAGCAGAAACACAGACCGAGGAAGCGTATCTGGGGAACGTGTTAGGGCCTAAATTATTGGCCGAAGCTTGTGCTGCGAGAGGGATTCAAATGGTGCACTACTCCACAGATTACGTTTTCTCGGGGAAGCTCACAGATAGAGAGATATTTGAAGAAGGGTATCCGGAGGATGCACCAACAGATCCTATCAACAGATATGGGGCCACTAAATTCGAAGGCGAGCAGGCTGTATTTAAGGCTCTGCCTACAGCCTTAGTACTTCGTGTTTCATGGTTATGTGGATTGGACGGAAATAATTTTGTTAAGGCTATTATCAATAGAGCTAAGACCATGGGACAACTGAGGGTGGTTAATGATCAATTTGGGGTGCCTAGTTTTGTGCCAGATGTGGTGGAGCAAAGCCTGTTCTTAATTCATCATAAGCAATCTGGCTTATTTCACTTGGGAAGTGATGGATGTATTAGCTGGTATGATTTTGCTAAGAAAATTATGGAGGATGCCCAGGTGGACGTTCTTATCGAGGCAGTTGACAGTTCTGCGTTTCCAACAGTGGCCAAACGCCCTCATTTTTCTAAACTAGCCACTAAGAGACTGAACGATTTGGGGATGCCGATCCACTCTTGGGAAATTGGTTGTAAAACCTTAGTATCTGCTTTAAATGATGAGTAATAAGAAGGTATATGCAAATTCATAAAACTTCATTACCGGGTGTTAAGCTTCTAGAATTAAACGCTTTTTCAGATGATCGCGGTTATTTTAAAGAAACCTTTCGAGGTACATGGGCGGCTGATTTAGGACTGGTTGATGCGTTTGTCCAGGATAATATTTCTAGATCTTATCAGGGTACGATCAGAGGGCTACACTATCAAAAGGAACGCCCCCAAGCCAAACTTGTACAATGTATTAGCGGTCGTATTTTAGATGTAGCCGTTGATTTGCGAAAAAATTCCTCCACTTTTGGACAGTATTACTCGGTAGTTTTATCCGAAAAGAATCACAAACAGTTGTATATTCCTGAGGGATTTGCACATGGATTTTCTGTATTGTCAGATCAAGCAATTGTCCATTATAAGTGCTCCCGATATTATGATATAGAATCCGAGCGTGGTATCCGCTGGGACGATCCTCTAATCCACATTGACTGGGAGATAAGCAAACCCATTTTGTCTGAAAAAGACCGATGTTTACCGCTTTTTTCATCACTTAAAGAAGAAGATATATTTTTATGAAATTAATAATAACGGGTGGAGCTGGATTTATTGGCTCTAATTTAATTCTCCATATTTTTGAAAAATATCCTGAGTGGACCATTTATAATATAGATAAACTCACCTATGCCTCGGATCGTAATTATTTGAATCCGATTAAGCATTCTGAGCGTTATCATTTCAAAAAGGTTGACCTGGTAGATCGCCTTGCTGTACAAGAAGTAGTAAAGAGCTATCGTCCAAATGCTGTTATACATTTAGCCGCTGAATCGCATGTAGACAATTCAATTCATGGTCCGGAACCATTCATTCAGTCAAATGTGGTAGGGACCTTTAATATTCTAGAAGAGTGTAGACAACTTTGGATGCAAGAACCTGACGAGTTTAACGACGCTCGATTTTTACATGTATCAACGGATGAAGTGTATGGAGAACTTGAAGAGGATGGCTATTTTACAGAGCAAACTCCTTACGCTCCTAATTCTCCCTATTCCGCCTCTAAGGCAGCTAGTGATTTTATTGTTCGTTCCTATTTTCAAACCTACGGGATGAATGTAGTAACCACAAATTGTTCTAACAATTATGGGCCGCATCAACACGATGAAAAATTAATACCGACAGTTATTCGAAGCGCGATGCAGCTCAAAGAGATTCCTATCTATGGAAAAGGCGAAAACATCCGGGATTGGTTATTTGTCAAGGATCATTGTAGTGCTATAGAGGAAGTATTTTTGACTGGGAAAGCAGGTCAGACCTACAATATTGGGGGAAATAATGAATGGAAGAACATCGATTTGGTTCACAAGATTTGTGAGATCTTAAATAAACACATTGACAAAGGGCCTGAGGGTGATTATAAAAATTTAATCTCTTTTGTTACCGACCGTCTAGGACACGATTTTCGTTATGCCATAGATGCATCTAAAATTAAAGATGAACTGGGCTGGGAACCTAATCCTGATTTCGATGGAATGTTAGAGGAGACAGTATTGTGGTATATTAACAAGTACAAGTCTTTATTAAAAATTACCGAAAACTCGTAAAACTATAAACCATGTCTGAACGAACGTATTGGTTGTGTAAATCAGAACCCGACAATTATAGTATTGATGAATTAGAGGCTGATAAGGTAACACCATGGGATGGTGTTCGAAATTATGGGGCTCGAAATTACATGCGAGATGGGATGAATATCGGAGATTTATGTTTCTTTTATCATTCAAATCAAAAACCACCAGCCATTGTAGGAATGATGAAAGTGGTTAGTAAGGCCTACCCGGACGCCTTACAATTCGACCCTGTATCGAAGTATTTTGATGAAAAAAGTTCCGAAGCGGAACCGCGTTGGATAAACGTAGATATGGAATTTGTGGAAAAATTCACGAACCCCATAACTCGTGATCAACTAAAGGAAAAAGAAAGCTTAGCTTCAATGGAGCTGTTTCGACTAGGTAGGTACTCCATCACCCAGGTAAGTAAGGAAGAGTGGGATACGATAGTGACTTTGAAGAACGGATCTTAGTGGTTATTTTAGGCTGATTATAAATCAAACAGCATGCCCATAAAAACTCAAGAACTACATCTCAGAACCAAAGGCGTACTTCCTATTCAAAAACTTAAATTATTAAGTGCCTCAGGAGTAATTGACAGTGACGACGCATACCCCATTCTAGACGATCAGTATCAACCAAATTCGATTGATTTACGTTTGGGTGAGGTAGCTTATCGCGTTCGCAGTAGTTTTTTACCTGAAAATGAAACGGTTAAACAAAAATTAGAACGCTTAGAGCAGTACCAGTTTTCACTTAAAGATGGGGCCGTACTTGAAGAGAATGCAGTGTACATTATCCCGTTACTGGAGCGATTAAACCTGCCCAAGAGTCATTATGCGCCTAGTAATGGCCCAAAACTTTCAGCTGATGGTATGGAAAAGGGGGATCCCATTAGACTATTTGCCCAAGAAAACTTAAGTGCTAAGGCAAACCCGAAGAGTAGCACGGGCAGATTAGATGTGTTCACTAGGGTGATCACGGACTACTCGCATCGGTTTGAAGAGATTACTCCTGGTTACCAAGGACCGTTGTATGTGGAGGTAGTTCCAAAATCGTTCCCCATCAAGGTTAAAACGGGACAGCGATTAAATCAACTTCGCATCAGACATGGCTTTGAAGTGCTTTCGGATCAGGATTTGTTACGAATCCATGATCAAGAGCCTATTCTTTTCGATGACACTGGTTCGCCCATGCCTATAGAAACGTTAAAAGTGAATAAAGGTTTGTTCATGAGTGTTCATCTGAAGGGCAAAGAAGGACAGATTATTGGATATAAAGCGAAAAAACACAGTAATTATATAGATTTTGAAAAAATCGGTCACTATGCTGTAAGTGAATTCTGGGAACCTATTTTAGCAGGTGCCGATTCTATGGTGATCTTAGAACCGGAGAGTTTTTACATATTCGCTTCTAAAGAACGAATCCGAGTGCCAGCTAAATTAGCTTGTGAAATGATGGCTTATGACACAGGATCAGGGGAGTTGAGGACACATTACGCAGGTTTTTTTGATAGTGGCTTTGGTGGTACGGTAGTAGATGCTGGTGCTAGAGCGGTACTAGAAGTTCGATCACACGATGTCCCATTTTTAATAGAAGATGGTCAAACCCTTTTTAGTATGCAGTTTGAACCTAATTCAGAACAACCTGATACCATGTATGGCCGTGAGATCAAGAGTAATTATCAGGGACAAGATTTAAAATTAGGAAAACATTTTAAGGACTCATGAACGTACAATTCTACGTTCATCCATCCCAGATAGAATCCAATACGGTGAGGCTGCAGGGTGCTGAATGTATTCATGCTACCCAAGTACTTCGACTTAGAGAGGGGGATCATTGTGTAGCCACTGATGGATGTGGTCATCGTTACGAGTTGAAATTGGTATCCCTGACAAAAAAAGAAGCACAGGCTGTTATTGTGCGTTCGGAAAGTTTTCCAAAATCGCCTGTCCTGCGTGGGGTAGCTATGGGTAGTTTGCATAAAAAGGATCGAATGGAATGGGCTTTGGAAAAAGCAGTCGAACTTGGAGTGGACTATTTTTATCTATACCAAGCTGATCATTCCGAGCGCGCTAGATGGAAAAAATCACGATTAGATCAAATTATACTGAGTGCCTCTAAGCAATCTAAGCGAACGTGGTTTCCGGAACTTATACTGGCAGACAATCTCGAGCATATCAAACAGGATGCTTATCAGCGCTGTCAGGGGATTGATCTTAATCTTTGGGCCGCTCATGAATCAGCTTCACTCCAAACAAAACCACCAGAAAAACTAAAAGAGGGATGTAATCTATTTTTTGTAGGCCCTGAGGGTGGATTTAGTACAAATGAGCTGAATTGGTTTGAACGTGAGAACATCCCCCGAATTTTTTTAGGCGACCCATTCACCGATGGTGGTGTATTGCGTGCAGAAACCGCTCTTATCACTATATTGGCTAAGTATTTTTAAGCTGAGCAGCAGTTTTAGTCAATAAGCTTGGACCACCTATCTAATTAGTTACTTAACTAACCGTTTCATTTAGACGATCCTTTTGCACTATCTTTTCGGATCCTTCTTCTGCATCTTGTGATGAATCTTCATCGGAACTGTTTGGTACATGTTCGAAGTCTTCAAAATAATCCTCCTTAAGCTCCTTGCCCTTAGATGGTGCAAGATAATCTTTGTCAAACTGGGTGATTAGTGGTGGATGCACGGTTAATGCTCGTAAAAATGGAGGATAATAACAACTAGCTAGGACCATCAAATCTTCTAAAAAGTTAGTTTCTTCAGACAAAAACTTAAAAATACGATCTATAGGACTGTTTTTGAATAAACTTCGAAATATTTTACGGCTATCGGGTACATTTGTAGCTAAGACGCGTAGCAACAGAAGGTCGTAATATCTGAATCGATAAGAGGATGCGGTAGGAGTAGGAGGATTAACGCCCTTTACAAGTGCTTGGGCACATTTTTTTGAGTATTTATGAACCCGGCTAAATGTGTACCCCGTACTTGGTTTAGTAAAGCCACCAACGGTACCTAGGTTCATAATTCGAGAAGAATACAAAGGTGTATGAGGTCGATCGTCCATCGGAATTTCACCGTATTCCTTTCTTTTTATGGAATAATTCTCCTTAGTTAAGCCATATTTTTCTTCAAGATAACTGCGGATTTTTTTCTTGTAGTGCTTCTTTATTAATGGGTTAGCGGAAAAAATGGTGTATTCTACCAACGCTCGATTTTTTTTGAATGGCAACACATACATAAATGCAAAACCATCATTAAAATCACTGTCCACATCCATTAATGTGAAGGTTTTCTTATCAAAGACTTTCTCGTCAGTTTTGATTTCTATGCCTAAAAAATGTTGGATTAACGGATACTTACGAGCGCTAGGGTCATAATGACTAGGCATAAAAATGCTTTGAAAAATGTAGTCCGCTAAGTAGGTATTACTATCCTTTGTAATAAGGGCTGCTTTCGAAGAATTAGAGGAAAAATCTAAAATACTTTCCTCAAGCAAATCTACATTTGGAGCTTTTTGAAGAGTTCTTAGAATGGTTTCTTTATAATCACTTTCTTTTACACAAAAATAAAGATGTTCTTTGAGAGATAATTCAGAGCTAAAATCTAGCGCAGAAAAGTGACTATTCTTCCAGGTACGATGAGCGATGTCAGCAAAAGGATGATCTTTTTTACCCCAAAAGCACCAAGTTTTGTGATTATTTGGTGCAAAAGAGTTGTCAATAAGTAAAATTTGACCTGTATAGTTTTCCTTGACTAAATGCCATGCGAGACTCAGGCCCGAAAGGCCTGCACCTGCTATAATAATATCATATCTTTTCGATTCAGGCATAACAGCTAAAGCGCTCCTAGTCAACTATGGTTAACCAACCGATGTAATATAGAGATAGTTTACTTCTGTCTATATAATCCATAAACTACAAAAGAAAAACAAAACAATATCGTTCATTAATACAGCCCATGAAAGTAATAGATTTGCGGAGTGATACCGTTACTAAGCCTACACAGCAAATGAAACAAGTTATGTTGGAGGTAGAGGTAGGAGATGATGTATTTGGAGAAGATGAGTTAACGAATAGATTTCAAGCCAAAATGGCTACTCTTTTTGGTATGGAGGCTGGTTTGTATGTGCCTAGTGGAACCATGAGTAATCAGTTAGCTTTAAAGGTGCTAACTCAGCCATCCAATGAGGTGTTAATAGAAAGTAAAGGTCATATACTGCAATACGAAACTGGTGGTGCTTCTTCACTGTCTTCGGTCCAACTTTTCCCCCTTCAAGGTTACTCGGGCAAATTAAGCTCTGAGCAAATACCTCCTGCGGTCAGAGGTGCTCACGATTGGGAACCTGAAACCAAAGTTGTTTGTATTGAACACAGTACGAATAAGGGGGGTGGAACGGTATATTCGTTGGATGAACTTAGATCTATAAAACAGGAGTGTGAACGGCACCATCTTTACGTACATGTGGACGGGGCGCGTATATGGAATGCGCTTGTGGCTACCGGACAAAAACCAAAAGAAATAGGGCAAATAGCTGATACTCTTTCGATTTGTTTCAGTAAAGGATTAGGGGCTCCGGTAGGATCTATGCTGCTTTCATCCACCAAAAACATAGCAAAAGCTAGAAGATTCCGTAAGATGTGGGGGGGTGGGATGAGGCAAATAGGCTTATTGACCGCCGCAGCTGATTATGCCGTAGAGCATCATTGGCCTAAATTGGCTTTAGATCATGAACATGCCAAAATCTTTGCCCAAACAATCGCTGAAACTTCTGCGCTACAAATCGATTTAGACAGTGTTCAAACCAATATTGTACTTTTTCATACGGGCGACCGAACCGCTTTAGAGGTGCTTGAAATTTTTGGACAACATGGAATAAAAATGGTTCCTTTTGGTCCATCAACAGTACGTGCGACCTTTCATTTTCAGATAGAAGAAGCAGATGTACATAGACTCTTAGAGGTAACAAGACACTGTTTCAATACATAAATCAATCTATTTGAAACAGGTTGATGTATGCCCAAATAGAATGAAATAGCTAAAACTTTTCGAGCAAGAGGTCTAATTTTTCTACCGAACTATCAATTAATTCTTTAGATATAGTTAGTGGGGGTATAATCCGAATAGCATTGCCACCCGCTGAATTACTAAGTACCCCTAACTCAGCCCATTTATCCACAATGGGCCTGGTTGGTTGATTACATTCCAACCCTATCATAAGTCCCATTCCACGCACTTCTGTAATACATGGGCGTTTATCTGCTAAGTTTCTAAGTTTAGTCATAAAATAGGACCCAAGTTTACTTGCCCGTTGGCAGAGCTCCTCCTCTTCAATAATAGATAATACTTCCAAAGCCACTGAACAAGCAAATGGGTTTCCCCCAAAGGTAGTACCATGGTCACCATAACCGAATGCCGTTGCTACTTTTTCACTTGCAATCAATGCCCCGATAGGTATACCTCCCGCTAGTGCTTTGGCAGTGGCTACCATGTCTGGTTGTATATCAAAGTGTTCATATGCCCACATTTTACCCGTTCTACCAATTCCCGTTTGCACCTCATCTATGATGAGTAAGATATTTCGTTCCTTGCAGTGTTGGGCTAATGCCTGTACGAAATTGTATTCAGCTAGGTGAACACCGCTATTGCCTTGGATCAGTTCTAAGGCAATAGCAATAGTGTCCTCATTTGTCTGCTCAATTACCTCTTCAATTTGGTTGAATTTGGCTTGAGTGAATCCTGCTGGAAGTGGAGCATATCCTTCTTGGTATTTGGTGGAACTCATAGTAAGAGTACTCAAGGTTCTGCCGTGAAAACCATTACTTAGCGAAAGTATTGAGCCCTTTTTTCCTTGGATTTGCCCCCATTTTCTTGCCAGTTTAAGGCAGCTTTCCATGGCCTCGGCTCCAGAGCTACAAAAGAAGACACGATCTAATCCAGTGAGTTCGGTGAGCTTTTTTGCCAGCAGTGACTGAGGTTCTGAGTAATAGAAATTAGAAAAGTGTAGAGGATAACTCGCCGCACTTTGTATGGCCTTTACCACCCTTGGATGAGCATGCCCAACATTATTGACCGCGATACCCGCTAATAAATCAATATACTCGTTTCCTTCACAATCCCACACTTTGGCACCTTGACCACGGGTAATCGTTACAGGGAAACGATTATAGACTTGTATGTGGTGTTTATGCTCAAGGTCTTGGGCAAAGTCTGTTTGGGCCGTTATTGTAGAATCGGCTTCTAAATTATCGGGGGTTATACTATTTGAAGTTGACAAGGAATGCGAATTACAAGGAGTGAGTGTTATGAGAGCGACTATTGTAAGAATAGTTTAGCCAAAATAAACAAAGAGTAAAACAAACCTATCACGTTAATAAAAAAATTATAAAAAATGCTAAGTTTTATAGGGTTTTGTTTAAGCATTATATTATTACACCGTTACAATTAACGGCCTTGATTTTTCTATTGAATAAAATTGTACGTTCCATTCCTCTTAAATTTGCAGTATCATTATCAGAAAGCTTAGTATCATTCTATGTTACCATAAAAGGTAGTGAATGGAGGCATTCCATGCGTAGAACATTATTCAATTTTACCTCACTTACACTCAATTTTAATTATTACCTAGTACAATGACAGATCTCAAAACCTTGGTCCAAGCAGCGGAAGAAATTGCTAAAATCGGAGGGGCTCATACTCTTAACTATTTTAAAAAAGAGGTAGAAGTCATTTCAAAAGCAGATGATTCACCCGTTACTATTGCAGATCGTGAAACCGAAATGGTGATTAGAGAAGAAATTGAAAAAAGGTTTCCGGATCATGGTATTATTGGCGAAGAGTATGGGATTACCCGGCCAGATGCATCTATTCAATGGGTATTAGATCCTATTGATGGGACAAAATCCTTTATTCACGGTATTCCCTTTTATACTACCTTAATTGGAATAATGATTGATAAAGAACCCATGGTTGGAGTTATTAACGCACCTGCGTTAGATGAATGCTGTGTAGCTGGTAAAGGCTTAGGTGCTTACTTTAATGGGAAACCCTGTCATGTTCGTGAAACAGCCGATATGCAAGAAGCCACTTTGTTGGTGACAGAAATAAAAAGGTTTCAAGATGTTGGTAAAGAAGAAGAATTTCAGGAGTTAATGGCTAAAACAAAACTTCACAGGACATGGGGTGATGCCTATGGCCATATGATGGTAGCTATAGGTAGAGCGGATATTATGTTTGATCCTGTACTTAACTTATGGGATGCCGCTGCTTTATTACCCGTAGTTAAGGAAGCAGGGGGGGTATTTAGTGATGTCCACGGAGTTGAAACAATCCACTCAGGAAATGGCTATTCAACCAACCCTCACTTGCACCCAGAACTAAAAGCACTATTTGCACGCCATCGAGCTCAAAAGGGAGAATAGTGATTTAGGCATAGCCTAATTTATGCTTATTGAACAGTAAAGTAATTTAGGCTTGCTTAATCCATTTATATAATTCTTTAAAGGTTGGTTTTTTGCCATACATAAGAATGCCCGTACGATAAATGCGTGCGGCTAGTAATAGCATGCCAATCAAACTGAGAATGAGCAATAGGATAGAGAGTATTACTTCCCAAAATGGGACATTAGATACCAACATTCTAGTAACCATGTTGATGGGTGAGGTCAAGGGAAACAAAGAAGCCATAATAGCTAAAGTAGAATCTGGGGCCTCAGCAATTCTGAAATTGAGCATATACCCTAAAAAAATGGGAAGCATCACAGGGGTCATGAATTGCTGTGAGTCTTGCTCAGAATCCACAGCAGCACCAATGGCAGCGAAAATAGAACTGTACATTAAAAAGCCTAGTACAAAAAACACGAAAAAATAGAGTATAAACAGTGGGTCAATACTGAATTGCTCCAAAAAACTTAGATCAATATCCGATGGCACATTAGCTGCTGTTCCTTTTGCATCGACTGCAATCAAGCTGTTTTGAAGATCTCCCATTCGTTGATTAATGAAGAACTGAGCTACAGGAGCTGCAAGGATAGTTACTCCAGCATAGGTGGCAATCCACAAACTGAATTGAGTTAGCGCTACCAAACAAACACCAAGTAGTTTACCTAACATCAACTCTATGGGTTTTACAGAGGAGGTTATTATTTCGACGATTCGGGATGTTTTCTCTTCAATTACGCTGCGCATTAGAATGGCTCCATAACCGAATAGGCCAATAAAGATAAATACACCAATAAGTATCCCACCTATACTACTTAAAAAGGCATTGCTTTGTTCATCAACACCAGTCTCATTCAATCTCCTGTTTTCTAAAGCAGGTCTTTCTTCGAAAATGGCAATGACCTCTTCTGAGACTTCATTGTCTTCTAGTCGAATTTGACGGGTAACATCTCTAACATCGGACCGTAGAGACTCGAAAAAAGTAATACCACCAGAGCCGTTATGAACAAAGGTGGCAGGGGTGCCTTCGCTTAAAAAAGTTTGATCAAAGAAAACATATCCATCGAGTTCGTCTTCCATGATGAGATCACGTATTTGATCAACTGACTGACTGGCACTGATAGGTATGTACCTATTGGCGTTGAGTTGGCGTAGCGGCTCAAACATTCTGCCTGTTTCGTCAATCACAATGACTTGTTTAGGAGCTTCATTATCAGTACTAGATACAGTTATGAAAATTAGAAGGCCAATAATTCCTAGTATTAGTAAAGGCGTAAGGAAAGTGGAAAGCATAAATGATTTCGTTTGCACCCGTGTTTTATACTCTCGTTTAATAATGAGCCAGATTTTCGAAAAATTAATCATATCAGATTTATTTTATGTGTAATTGGGTTATATAATCTAGGTTCGTTGACTAAACAGCGACTTTGGTATCATTGACGGTGCTAATGAAAATATCCTGTAGGCTAGGTTGTACAATTTCGAATCGTTGTATCTCCGCGTGTTTCATCGCGATTTCTAATATATGTTGAGGAGAGGCTCCCTCTAATAAACGTATTTCGGCAAAATTAGTAGAACGGTTGTTGACTCGAACCCCTTCTAATTGGTTTAAAAACTCTGAGTCACCTATGAAATCTAGCAGTACTGTGTTATTCCCAAAACTTTGTTTTATTGATTGTAGGTTACCTTGTAAAACGGCCTTTCCTTGATTAAAAAGACAAATATCATCACACATTTGCTCAACCTGCTCCATTCTATGGGTGGAAAACAAAATGGTCTTTCCTCGATTTTTTTCCTCTAGAATGACTTCTTTAAGCATTTCTGAATTGATTGGATCAAGCCCGCTGAAAGGCTCATCAAATATGTAAATTTCTGGGTCATGAGCAACGGTAGCAATGAACTGTATTTTTTGGGACATGCCCTTAGAGAGTTCTGATACTTCCTTCTTTTTCCAGCTACTGGCTTCAAATCGATCCAGCCAAAATTCAATAGCTGTTTTGGCAGCCGTTTGGCTTAAGCCTTTGAGTTGAGCAAGATACATGAGTTGGTCAAAAACCTTCATTTTTTTGTATAAACCACGCTCTTCAGGCAGGTATCCAATCCGTTCCTGGCTTTTAGGACTCACCGCTTCTCCCAATATCGATATATGCCCTGTATCTGGATTCAGGATATGATTGATCATTCTGATCGTAGTGGTTTTACCTGCACCATTGGGACCTAACAACCCAAAAATTTGCCCTTTTTCTACTCCAAAACTAACTTGATTTACTGCTGTTGCCTTTCCGAAATGTTTACTCACATTTTGAACATCAATAACTAGGGACATGATAAATGGTTATATTGGTTATAAGATATCTCGATTACGTAATTATTAGCAACAAAGTTACAAGTTTATGACCATTGTTCATATAAGTGCAGAATGTTATCCAGCTGCCAAAGCAGGTGGACTGGGTGATGTAGTTGGTGCCCTGCCTAAATATCAAAATCGAGGGAATAACCGTGCGATGGTATGCATGCCTCACTATCATACACCATGGCTACTGAAGGCCAATAAAACCCTAATCGATACGGCTACTTGCCAAATGGGTGCTAATAGTGTACCCTATAATGTGTATGAAGTCAAAGAATCCTTAGGTTTCAGCCTCTATACCTTTGATATACCGGGTTACACAGATAGACCAGGAATTTACTTAGACCCGAACTCAGGACATGGATATTGGGATGAGTTTGAACGATTTTTAAGTGTTCAAATTGCTGTGTTGGATACCTTGATTCGTTGGGATCTACAGCCTGATGTACTTCATTGTCATGATCATCACACAGGATTAATACCCTTTATGACTCAGCAGTGTACCGCTTTTAAATCATTATCCAATACCCCTACCATTATTACGGTTCACAATGCCGAATATCATGGAAGTCAGGATATAGGGAAACGATTTTTGTTGCCAGATTTTGACGGAATACACACGGGCTTGTTAGAATGGGCTGAAAAATTAAATCCACTGGCCTGTGGGTTAAAGTGCGCTTGGAAAATAAGCACGGTATCTCCAAGCTATATGGAAGAATTACGAACCGATAGTAATGGGTTGGAGTTTTTGTTTGAATTGGAAGCAGGAAAATCGGTGGGCTTATTAAACGGAATAGACCCGGAGGTGTGGAATCCTGCAACGGACACCTATTTAGATCAGCATTATACCTTAACAGGCTCTACTGAAGAGCATCCAAACTGTTTAGATGTCAAAGAAGGGAAATCTTATCATAAGCATGCATTATGTCAAGAATATCAGCTATCCCCAGACAGGCCGCTTTTTGCATTCATAGGGCGATTAGTAGATCAAAAAGGGGCGGATTTATTGGCCTCGGTAATCCGCGGTCTACGTGAAAAAGGCAAAGAACTTAATTTTATTTTGTTGGGAACGGGTGACGCTCAGTTGGAAGCGGAGTTTCGCCAACTAGATCAGGACTATGTGGGTTATTTTAACGCTAAACTTTCCTACAATGAAGGCTTAGCAAGGCAAATGTATGCCGGTGCAGATTTTATGGTCATGCCATCCAGGGTAGAGCCTTGTGGACTCAATCAATTGTATGCGATGCGTTATGGTACAATCCCAATTGTACGGTCGGTGGGGGGATTAAAAGATTCTGTTCCGGACATTTCTAGTTCAAATGGACTTGGTATACAATTCGATACGTTTAGTTATGAGGCATTAGAGGAAGCCATCCTACGAGCCAGTGATTTATTTACTAATGAAGGCGATATGCATTCTCTACGTGAGCGAATAATGGTGCAAGATCATTCATGGGAGAAAGTCGCAAAAGAGTACGATGAACTCTATTTCCAATTACAGTCCTATCGAGACTAATTCTATTTTGAACTTGGATAAGGAAATGGTTCCTTAGTTATAAAGTGGTAACAATATTTTTTTGTTAAGACCTAAAGGCTGTACAAACAATAGTAGTTTATTTTACTTAACATGAGAAAGTACATCTGAACGGGAGTACGTATTGCTTCACAAAAAAATTAGTCAACACAAAAAAGGTAATTCATGAATAATTCAGTGATGGCCATCATTCTCGGTGGTGGTAGAGGAACAAGACTATTTCCTTTAACCGATCATAGATCCAAACCAGCAGTGCCCGTAGGAGGGAAGTATAGGTTAGTGGATATTCCTATTTCTAATTGTCTAAATTCCGGAGTAAAACGCATTTACGTTTTAACCCAATTCAATTCAGCTTCTCTTAATAGACACATCAAGAACACCTACAATTTTGATGTATTCAGCAATGGCTTCGTGGATATTTTGGCTGCCGAGCAAACTGCTCAAAATACCGACTGGTTTCAGGGCACAGCAGATGCGGTTAGACAATCGATTCATCATATGGAAAACCACAGTTATGAATATGTGTTGATTCTATCAGGTGACCAACTCTACCAGATGGATTACAGTGAAATGCTAGATTTGCACATTAAACAGCAGGCAGATTTAACCGTTGCAACCATCCCTGTTATAGATCGTGATGCCACGGGTTTTGGAATAATGAAAACCAATTCAGACGGCTTAATAGATTCTTTTGTAGAAAAACCCGCTACAGAGGAATTAGAGAAGTGGAAATCTGACGTACCCGAGCCGTACAAAAGTCAAGGTAAAAACTACTTAGCCTCAATGGGTATCTATATCTTTAATCGGGAGACCTTGATACGCTTGTTTGATGAAAATCCAAATGCTACTGATTTTGGGAAAGAAATTATCCCGAAAACTCTAAACGAAGGAATGAGAGTTTGTAGCTTTGAATTCGGTAAGTATTGGACAGATATTGGTACCATACGGTCATTCTTTGAAGCTAATTTATCATTAGCGGATACGGTGCCTGAATTCAACTTATATGATAACGATGCTTACGTCTATACACGTGCTCGATTACTGCCCGCATCCAAAATAATGGGTACTACCATGGAGAACTGCTTGATGGCTGAAGGCTGTATCATCGAAGCGAGTCGAATAGTTCGATCAGTCATTGGTATTCGCTCTCGCATTGCCAAAGGCACAACCATTGAAAATTCCATTATAATGGGTAATGATTCTTTCCAGAGTCAGGCGTTTATCGATGCGGCAGCACCTACAGAACCACCGATGGGAATTGGCCAGCGATGCTACATTAGCAATTGCATCATTGATATGAACGTGAGTATAGGAAACGACGTTCGTATTGTGGGTGGAGATCATTTAGAAGACGGAGACTATCCATTTCATTACGTGCGGGAAGGTATCATTATCGTCAAAAAAGGCACGGTTATACCCGACGGAACACACCTGTAGTAGCTAAGTTTTTTCCTGAAAAGTAAATGGTGCCTAGAGTATACTCTTTAGGGTAGCTCCAATCTCAGCTGGACTTTCTACAACGGTAATACCCGCTTCCGACAATGCTTTTTTCTTCTCTTGAGCGGTTCCTTTTCCACCTGAGATAATAGCCCCAGCATGGCCCATTCGACGGCCAGGAGGCGCTGTTGATCCAGCTATAAAGGCAACGACTGGTTTACTTACATGCTCTTTGATGTACGCCGCTGCTTCTTCTTCAGCAGACCCACCAATCTCACCAATAAGTACGATAGATTCGGTACCTGGATCATTCTGGAAGAGTTTAACCGCATCTAAGTGTGTGGTTCCAATCACTGGATCTCCACCAATACCAATGGCCGTGCTTTGACCTAATCCAATTTTTGTAAGCTGATCCACAGCCTCATAGGTGAGCGTGCCTGACCGAGAAATTACTCCGACCGTACCAGGCGTAAAAATGTTGCCGGGCATAATGCCAATTTTAGCTTCGCCAGGAGTTATAACTCCGGGGCAGTTTGGACCAATAAGTGTAGCCCCATGACTTTTTACGATTTGTTTGGCGACAATCATATCATTAACAGGAATACCCTCAGTAATACAAATAATTACTTCTATTCCAGCGAAAGCAGCTTCCGTAATGGCATCCGCAGCGAAGGCCGGTGGCACAAAAATGACAGAGGTATTTGCACCTTCGGATTCAACCGCTTCCTTTACGGTATTAAATACAGGTAAATTTAAATGCTTTTGGCCACCTTTTCCAGGTGTAACACCACCCACCACAGGAGTCCCGTAGGCAATCATTTGTTCTGCGTGAAAGGTTCCTTCACTTCCGGTAAAACCTTGTACGATTAATCTAGTTTGTTTGCCAACAAGTACACTCATGGATATAAATTTTTACTTTTTATTGGGTTATTTGCCATTTTTGCATCTCTATAGTACTAACCCTATTTACAGGCGTTAAATATAGTATGCTTTACACTAAAATGTAGCCCTTATTTTCGATGAAATTGAGTTCTAGTGTCACTTAAATGACGGACAGTATGCAAGTCATCATGAGAATAAATGATCGCAGTTTAGTTAGCAATTTCATTGATGTATTCTATGCTAAAGTCCAACACACGGTCGATCCCCAAAGTGGTATCGAGAGTTCGTTGCACTAACACAGAATCTGGTTCTAAACCAATTCCTTCGTAGAGGATTTTAGTTAGCGGATCAGCCACTTGCCAACGGGGTACCTTTAAGATCCATCCGTTTGGTAACTCTCTGGTCATTGGATTCCCGGATCCACCACCAGTAAACTGACCAACTACGTATACATTAGGTAAATGGCGTAAGGCAAGTACAAAATCCTCAGCGGCAGAAAACACACTGCGATCGGTAATGATTACAACAGGTTGTTCATAACTACGTTGTTTAGGAGTTAATTCATTAGAAATCCAACGACTGTATGAGTAATGTTCTGGGCCATTTCTGTATCTAATCCAACGTATACGGGTAAGGCTAGTTATTAATTCTTGTGCAATAATATGGGCATTTACATCGCTTCCACCACCATTGGTACGTACATCTAATATGAGTCCTTTGGTGTCTTTAGTAGATGATGCAATGATCTGGGCCAACTCGTTAAAAGGCTTCTCAGATCCTCTAAAACTTCCCAGGTGTACATATAAAATGTCCTGAATACGACCATAGCGGTATACACCAGACTCATCCTCTTGAAGCTGGTAGTTAAAATAGTTAGCGAAGATCACATTCCCATTGTAATCGGTTTGGTACCAATCGTAATATTGATATCTATTAAAGGGACTCTCTAGCACTATATGTCCGTCTTTTAGGCGATAAACCATTTGTTCAAGTAAATCAAATAACTCCTCTTGTGTACTTACGGAGTCTACTAAAGGGCGATAAATCTCGTAGTACTGATTCCAATTCACGTTCTTGTGTTGGAAATAAGGGTAGTAATCAGAAAATTCCTGCCAAAAATGGTCAAATACTTCTTCATTTGAAATGGTATCTCGCGGGTCATCAAACCTGCTCCCTATAAAGCTTTCACAAGAAATAAGTCCCAAAAGAAATACGGTTAGGTACAACAATTCCTTGCATCTTAAACCTGAAAATCCATTGGGTCTCAGACCCCGGTGAATTCTAATCCCCTTGAACAAATTCATAAATATACTCCAACACCAAACTGAATGGTGCTACTTTTGAAGACCTGCGGAAAGGGAATTCTATGGTATTTATGGGTAACAAATACGACATAGTTGTTTTCTTTTACTTGGGATTTAGGAGACCATTTAAGCTCCCATTGCCATTGCCTGGGGCTTGCTATGGGGCTCCATTGGCCTGTTTTAAGGATATTCCCAAACGTGGGCTGTTCATTAAATAGTTCTTCAGGATCAAAAACACTGTAGCCGGGTCTAAGGGTATATTGTAGCACCGGTAAGTTCAATGTCCATGTAATGGGGAGGGCTTGGTTAAGAAAATAATTACTTGAAATAAGTAGTGGAATACGAATGGCTCCAAATCCACTTTTCCGTCCATTATATGCGTTAGATTCCATAAAAAAGAAGGACTCTATTTGAAGCAATTGGGCTTCTAATCCACTTTGGATGCTCAGCTTGGAAAAAAAAGGAGTAGCTGGAAGCTCAGAATGTATATAAAAACTAAGATTGCGACTGTCCCAATAATTATTATGCCGGTTACTTAGACGCGAACGCCCGGTTTCCAAAGCGATGGTCGACGAGCGGGTTTCCTTGTTCCAATTATACCCTAGATGCCATTGAAGACCATTTCCTTCGTAGCTTTGATACGAAACAAGTGGGTCCGCGATTTGGGAGTTCATCAACCCGAGATGAACAGACCATTGCGCGTTGGTTACCGTACTCAAAAAAGGGAATAAACCTAAGATCAATAAGGATTGAAGCGCTAGTTTTGGGGATGCTAAATAGGATAACATAAATACTACTGGTTGATGTAAACGAGGCAGTGGTAAGGTATTTGGAGGATCTTCAAAATACTTCGAAAAATATATTTTCGCCCTGCCTTTAAACTCCTATTTTCAAGGTATGATAAGTGATGCTAAAAAAGAAGAAATTCGGGACGCAGCCGATATCGTGGAGGTGGTCTCCGATTATGTTACCTTAAAGCGCTCGGGGAGTGGTTTTACTGGATTATGTCCATATCACAATGAAAAATCCCCATCCTTTCATGTGACTCCTCGACTAGGGATATTTAAATGTTTTGGTTGTGGAGAGTCTGGAGATGTATTCAAATTCATCATGGATCAGGGTGGACTCAATTTCAATGAGGCGCTTCGCACCTTAGCGGATCGTTTTGGAGTGTACCTACCTCAAGAGCAAAGTAGTTATGAGGAGCAAGTATTTGAGCAGGAAAAAGAAGGTATTTTGCATGCACTGAAGTTTGCGGGTGTATTCTTTTATCGTTCGCTAATGGAGTTGGATGAGGCGCAAAAGGCCAGAAGTTATTTAGAACAACGGGGCTATG
>NTKP01000007.1 GCA_002457365.1 Rhodothermaeota bacterium MED-G12 | reverse complement strand
ATTTCAACATTTCCTTGGATATTGTTGGCGTCCATGCTACCGCCTGATGTACGAGCATACTGGTTTCCAGATAGGTTTTCAATACTGACCGAACCCCCTGAAGTTCTGGCATTGAGCTCTGTATTAACCGGCGTTTCAATTTCGAAAGCAATGCTCACGTTATTACCGCCTCGCAACCACCCCATATTACTTTCTTTTTCAGCTTTGGCCACTATTTTACCCTGAATTTCTTCTATGGTTATAGACCAGTTATCTAAATTTGCATTTGAGGATCTCCTTCCATTCACGTAAGCGATTGCGTTTACGGTAACCTTGGTCGTACTTTTCCCAATCACTTCGATTCGTCCACCACTCGTAGACACATCCACCTCGGCATAATCACCCACAGTAAATTCTTGTGAGGCAACCGGTGATTGAGCAAAAGCTAGATGCGAGGAGCTCACAAAAAATAGGCCTAATACAAGGGGAAAAATGTGCTTGATCGTTCTAATTGTATCAGGTTTTTGGGGTTGGAGATGCATAATATTGGGATTTATAGGGTTTCTTTGAGATCTTTTGGCTGTTACTGTTTAGCCTTTTTTGCTATGCTGTTACTTAACTATTTCTTACTTCTTTAGTCTTTGACTTATTCCTGTATTTATAAGCGTTTACCTAAGCTTTGGCTCCTTAAAACTGCTTTAACTGGAAGATTTAGTGCTAAACATGCCTAAAGAGACACCTGTAATTGGACACCTACCATATAACGCCAATAAATAATCACATGAAACAGTACGGAATGAATACAAAAAGGTTACAGTTAGGTGGATAATTTGAACTAAACTCGTACCTTTGCTCATCCTATCTCTGTTTGTGCTTAGGATCAATTGGTTAGTTTTCCCTCACTCCTCATCGTTAACAATTAATTGGACGTTAAAAAGCCTTACTTATCCCTATGAAATTACCGTTTGTTTTCGCTAAGCGATTTGTTGCTGGCGAAGAATTTTCATCAAGCGTACCCGCTGCTAAACAACTTAATCAAGCCCATCATCAGCTTACCCTTGATTTGCTTGGAGAAAATGTAACATCTCGTTCACAGGCTGACCAGAATGTAGAGGCCTACATTGACGTGCTCAAAGGGATTAAGCAACACAAATTATTGAGCGGAATCTCGATCAAGTTAACCATGCTTGGATTAGATATTGATGTGGAGTATTGTGCAGATAATCTGTTTACTCTAATGGAACATGCACGGTCACAAAATCAATTTGTTCGAATTGACATGGAAGGCAGTGCGTATACCGAACTTACCTTGGATTTGTTCAAACGAGCTCATGCCGAATACGGCGCTCAACATATAGGTACCGTAATTCAAGCGATGCTGCATAGAAGTAAGGAGGATATTGCTGAATTAGCTAGTTTGGGGGCAGACGTTCGGCTAGTAAAAGGAGCGTATAAAGAGTCTAGATCAAGAGCCTATCAGCAAATGTCCGATATTCGAGAGGCCTTTAATGCGTATGCAGAAGTGCTGATTAATAACACTTCTTTTCCACGATTTGGGACCCACGATGACCAACTTATTCGTGCGATTAGATCCTACTTAGCAGACTATGATATCCCCTCTTCTAGGGTTGAATTTCAAATGCTTTACGGCTTACGAGAACAAGGCTTAATTGATCTCAACAGGCTTGGTTATCCTACTCGGGTATATGTGCCTTTTGGTACGGATTGGTTTCCTTATTTTAGCAGAAGATTAGCCGAGAGAAAAGAAAATATTTGGTTTGTTATTAGTACCTTATTCAAGCGTTAACAATAAAACAGGCAACACAGCCCTGTTTCACTAAGGTGGGATTATGAAAATCCCATATCTTTACTTTCGTTTGTTACACACAGATTTCTTCACAACCACTTGTATGATTAGGGGCCCCCATGTCCTCACTATTCTTATAACTGGGATAGGTGCTAGCCAGCTTCCACTTATAGGCACGCTTCATGTGGACTTGGCTTTTGTTGCCTCCATTCTTGCAGGCTTGTGGAGTGCTCTTAGAGAGGCGCGTATTCAACGCCGGTTTTTATTCAAACCTACTCTTTCCTATGATCGTAGACTTATTCGGGATAGTCTCCTACTTAGTTTTTTTGCTGGGGTGATTCTCATTTTTGACCTGTGGAGAGGGTGCTTTTCTTGGGAGGGGCTTTTATTTTGGATATTGGGCCCTTACTTAAGCCTATTTCTAGGAAGTACAATAGGTCGTTTTATCTCTGTAAAAGGGTGTGCATTTCCAACCGTAATTGCTGGCTTATGGATTCTAGGGATTGGGGTTGGCAGTTGGTTGATTATTTTTTTTAACTCCCCACAACTGTATTTTTTTAACCATCTTTGGGGATATTGGCCTGGTCCTCTTTATGATATACTAGCCCCTTTTCCAGCAGCATACATTCCCTTTCGTATGATCACTCTTCTTTGGGGAGCTCTCTTCCTTTTACTTAGCACCAAACAAGTAAAGGGTGGGCCTAAGCTAAGCAAGCGCTTAGGTATGTACAGTATCCTAATTGCATTACTAATTGGGTATTCTACCGCCGGGTATTGGGGTGGTGTTACCACCTATTCTTCGCTTAAAAAAAATCTTGCTACTCATGTTCAAACGCCTCATTTTAGCTTGTATGCGGACGATACTATTCCAATTGCTGAGGTTGAACGCTGGGCTTTTCGGCATGAATTTTATTTGCAAAACCTACTCGATACGCTTGATTTAGAGTGGCCTGAAGGCGTTAAAATAGAGAGTTATATTTATGCCAATGAGTGGCAAAAGAAGGAACTCGTGGGTGCTAAAGAAACAAGTTATGTACCTATTTGGTTAACCAAAGATCAATTGCATATTGCACATAATCATCTAGCTGGTGTTTTGGAACATGAATTGGTTCACGTGGTTGCCAAAGATTTTGGAAACTTATTGTTTAATGGGTCTTGGAACATCGCCCTCATAGAAGGTTTAGCTGAAGCCGTAACCCAGGGGGCAAGTCAGCATAGCACACTGAATGAACTTGTAGCCGCTCAACCCGAATTTCCTCCTATCGAAACCATTCGGAATTTATTCAGTCCATGGGGGTTTTATTCGGAATCATCTGGATTAAGCTATACAGTAGCGGGAGCGTTTGTGGGATTCTTGCTTCAAGAATATCCTTTAGCCTATCTAAAGGAATCCTATCGTAGCTCTAAGCTATCCAATAATTATCCCCCACTTGAACAACTCGTCCAGGAATGGCATCACTATTTACGTACATTAAAGGAACAAACCAGTGAAACTGACAGACGGCGTTCGAATGCCCTCTTTGGGCAAGCCTCTATTTGGCAGTTAGCCTGTCCTCGTAATCCTGCTTCGGATTATGCCTTACTTGATGAATGGAATTACTATTGGGAAGCAGCTAAAGTTGAACAACCGAATGAAGTACTGAACACAGCATTTAGCTCACTGAGTACTTCTGAATCTACACGGGTTCGTTGGTTCTCTCATGCTCTATGGCTAGGTAAACCTGCATTGCTGATTCAAAATATTAGCTTGCGTGATACCTCAGAAGCTGCAACACACCTAATGCGAGATGCATTCGTGATGAACAGGGAATGGGAACGGGCAATTCAACTAGATAGCAAACTTGATTCGACAAGTAGGCGCCGACCTACTAGGCGAGCTATGAGCCTAAAAGATAGTTTACTTTGGCGGGATTATGTTGCCATAGAGTATGGTGACTATCTACCAGATTCCTCCCTATTTAACGGATATGACTCAAGCTTGCGAGAGTCGACGGTGTTCCGTTATTGGAACGAAGAATTTATTCGTTATCCAACTTTTTCCACCCTCTCTGGCACAGACAATCATGAAACTGAAACCTCTCAACAGAGATCAAATCGTCTATCGGGCCTGCTTTCACTTTGGCTACATGAAAACATTATAGGTGAACAATCGAATGACCTTGAGAAGCTTACTATAGATGACTCTTCTCATACTGCCGAATTAACATGGGATTTCTCCAACCACTTAGTGATTCTGGACCGAAATATTGGCCGGCTGGATACGGCTTCTGTTACAACTTGGCTAGAGGCCATGGCAGACCACCCCGCCCTACAAAGCGGCAGTGGGCGAGAACGTTATCGCCAACGCTACGAGACGACCAAAAAATGGTGGGATTTTGTTCAAACTAGTCGGTTTCCTGTTGTTTTATCCGAAGTTCCTGTAGATTAATGGTGGTATATTTATAGTATTGACATAAACCAGATGTACTGATTTGACCCTTAATCAACCTAACCTCTTGCCTTATGCCCGATTCTGCTCCTTTCCGTGCTTGGGATGAATACTCCAAATATAGCCCTGATGAGATGCGAACACGGTCTAATGATTTTTATGAACTTGTAAAAAAAAGACGGAGTGTTCGGGCTTTTTCGTCGGAAAAAGTCCCATTGGAAGTACTCGATACCTGTATAAAAAGTGCTGGCACTGCTCCTAACGGGGCGAATAAACAACCGTGGCATTTTGTGGTGGTTACCGATTCTCAGGTCAAAAAAAAGCTTCGGATTGCGGCTGAAAAAGAAGAACATTTGTTTTATAATGGCCGAGCTACTCAGGAGTGGTTACAGGATCTAGAAGCTTTTCAAACTACCGAGGAGAAGCCATTTCTAGAGGAAGCGCCTGCACTCATTGCGGTATTTAGTGCGAGTTATGCCCATAAAGATGGCGGCGCTAAAGAAAAACATTATTACGTGAAAGAATCGATTGGAATTGCCACCGGTATTCTTATCACCGCCTTGCATAATGCGGGACTCGCCACCCTAACACACACCCCTAGTCCAATGGGGTTTTTGAATGAGGTGCTTAACAGACCTTCCAATGAAAAGGCGTTTTTATTATTGGTTTGTGGGTTTCCAAAGGAAGGGGTAAAAGTGCCAGACATACAAAAAAAAGCCTTAGATGAAATTAGAACGATTATCTAGGACTATAGTGCTTCGACTTAGATTCATTGCGACGGCCAACGGGCACACATCAACCAGTTAAATCTGTACCTAATACATGCGTATGAAAGAGAAAAGCACCTCCACCAAACGAACATGGCGCCGGGAATTGAGTGAGTGGGGAATCATTATTGCTATTGGGCTTATTTTGTATATCGGGGGGTGGCATACCGAGGTCATTGGATTTGCGCAACGTATACTGCTCAATACGCATATCATTCAACCCAAAATAGCCGATGCTAATATCCAAAATTATGACGATTTAGCCGCTAATTTTGAACAGGCCGACTATAATTTCTATCTAAGTGATGAGCTTGGCGCGCCTGTGTCGTTGGCCGATTTTAAAGGTAAAACTATATTCATGAACTACTGGGCTACTTGGTGTCCACCTTGCATCGCCGAAATGCCCAATATTCAGGCTCTATATGAGGATATGACTCGAACCGCAGAAACCAAAGAACAGGTTGTTTTCATGATGGTTTCACTGGACGAAGACCCTAAGAAGGCGCTGGCTTTTATTGAGCGTAAAGGATATAGCATGCCGGTGTACTTTCCGCGCTCCCGAAAACCTCTTATTTATGATACCTCCGTCGTACCAACGACCTATGTAATTAATAGCGATGGATACATTGTCATGAAAAAAAGAGGAATGGCGCAATACAACTCGCAACGTTTCAAAGACTTTTTGCGGAATGCCTCTGATTATTCCATGGACCCAGAAAGCCTGTTGGACAAAAAGGCCGTACATTAATGCCATTGGTACAGGACATAAAAGAGGCGCCCTGGGTGTACGATCATTCTGAACCAAAAGCTCGATTTACTTTGGGCAGGAAAGGAACTCGCCCTTTTGTTTGTTTTGGGGTAAATCCAAGCACGGCCACTCCAGAACGCCTGGACCCTACTGTCGCCTCTATTGCTAGATTTGCTGAGGAAAACGGGTATGATGGCTGGTTGATGTTGAACTTATACCCTCAAAGAGCTACCAATCCTGATAAAATGCATAAAAGATTTCAGCCGGTACTGCATCGAGAAAATGTACACTGGATTCGGCATTATTTGCACGAATTTAGTCAGCAGTCACGAGTTCATGTATGGTGTGCCTGGGGGGCCTTAATAGAAAAACGCCCTTATTTAATTCGCTGTTTATCCGATATTCATGATGCAATTAAGGATTTGAACCCTCATTATTATACTAGAGGGGCTCATTCAAAAAACGGCCATCCACACCATCCGTTGTACCTTCGTAAGGACGCGCCATTGGAGAATTTTGCCTTAAGTGATTATCTACAAAAAGCCTTGAACCGTTAAGCATGCTTGTACATTCAACCCAAGCACACTTTGGTTACAATGGTTGATTTAGCAATTGCTAGGATAAAGGCTTCATACGAGATAGTGATAGGGCCTGAAGCATCCATTTTGGTAGTGATTTTTCGGGATCTCTCTTGGTCATATCCACAAACAGGCCAAACTTTTTGGCGATTGGAACCTTATGGGTTTCTACAAACTCAATTAACGTCCCGTCTGGATCTTCAATGTAGGTAAATCGGCCCGCTGCTTCTCCCATATCAAAACTACTCGCACTATCTACCGTAAAAGGATATCCTTTCGATTCACATTCCTCTTTAAGCGCGTCCATTCCTTGTACGTCGAAGCAAAGGTGAATAAATCCTGGATCTCCCCAATATCGGTTATGGAACAATTTTTTCGGGGGGTTTAGTTTGGCCTCGGTATCGAGGCGTTGAACCAACTCAATTTCAGTTGGTCCAAAAAGTGCACTGAATCCCCCTTTTCGGGGCTGTGAATGTCGAACTAAGCAGCGTCGATAAGAAACACCTGCCCCATCAAGCCCTTCAAAATCATCGCAAACCCCTTCCTCATCGTAGATAACGGTATCGTAGCCAAGAATATCTCGATAAAGAGTTAGGGATCGCTCTATATCCGTCGAGCCAATTAGTGCACCAGCCACCCCTCCTGTAAGCATTCGCTCTTTTTTCCGGAAAAAAGATTGCCCCTGAATAACCTGAAAAAGATTCCCATGAAGATCTTTAACGAAAAAATGTGGTTCTCCCATGGGGTTGTTTTTTAATGAAGTAACCACGTTAAGGCCCTTCATATTGAACTCTTCGTAGCTCTTTTGAACGTCCACGCTTTTAATTTTAGCGGCGTTAATACCAAGATCGCCCAAGTAAACTTCTCCTTCCATTTCAGTAGGCTTTCGAGAGGTATATTGCCATATTTCAAAGCCCCCTCCACCACGCATACTTAAGCTTAGGATGGCCCGGCGATCATGAGGCTTGCCACCTGTGTAAGGGAGCATGAGATCGGCTGTCGCCTCGTCATCAAATACTTGAATGTCCATCCCAAAATGGCGCCGATACCACTCTGTCGTTTGTACTACATCGGTGTTTCCGATACCAATTTGTTGAATACCGGAGATTACTTTAGGGCGATTCATGGCTTGTTATAGATATAATTTAGGTATGCTTTTATTTTTGTTTACTTGAAATAAATTCTCTTGGTGTTAAGCCCGTTTCGGTCTGGAAGGCTCGATAAAAGGTGCTGCGGTTTCTATATCCGCTCATCAACAAAACCTGTTCTATTTGTACGTCCTGCTCAAGCATGATTTTTTGGGCTTCATGAATACGAATACGGTTTAAAAAACTATTGAATCTCATACCAAGATTAGAGTTAATGGCCTCGCTTACATAGGTGGTATTGCTGTTCACTGTTTTAGCTAATTTTACCAACGTTAATTCTACGTCTCGAAATAACTCATCTTCCAAAACTACCTTACATATTTGTTCAAATAAACCCTGATGGTCGTTGGGTTTACTTAGTTCGGCAGTAGAATTAAAAAATAATTTATCTAATACCTTCTCCGATGGATTATTTGTTGGATCTGATGAGTCCTTTTGTGTTAAATTTTTACGGGTTGATTCGGCCTGTAATTCAGTTTTATAGTTTTTAAATAGTTTTTCAATTAGTGCTTTTTTCCGGTTATTTAAAACCAAAGTAATTGACAATCCAATGCCCAATAATACGATGAGTACCAATCCAAATACTCGTTGTTGGATTAATTTTTCGTACTCAATGGCGGAATTCTCTAATCGAAGCATTTCCTCATTCAATTGAAACGTTATGATGGCTTGATTTAAACTATCCAGAGAAGCGGCTTCGTATTTGTTTTCTATTAAGTCTGTCTTATTACTTAGATATTCAAATGCCGCCTCATCGTCACCTGTAAGCTGCTTAAGGATCGAAAGTTTGTCATATAGAAACAGACTTGATTCAACATCGCTATTTAAACTATTTATTTTCTTGGCCTGCATTAAATACTGATATGCTTCATTATAAAAGCCTAAATCCATAGAAACAGTGCCTTTCATCATATAAATAAGCGCCTTTGGATACTCATAATTTAGATCCTCTACTATTGCAAGAGACTCATTATAATAAGTAAGCGCCTCTCTAAAATTTCCCTCCTCGTAATACACATTCCCAATATTAAACAAGTTTTGGGCCATGGCTGATAAGTCATTCATTTGTAATGAAATATCTAATCCTTTTTCATAGTACAATCTAGCTTGCTCGTAATTTTCTATGGTTTTATAATAGACCCCCATATTAGAATAAACCAGCGATTGATTATTTATATCAGCCGATTCAATGGCTAAGTCTTCGGCTCTTTTGTAAAAATATTCTGTTTGGGTATGTTGATTTATATCATGATTCATCTGCGCCGCATTGTTCAACACAACTATTTGTGCAGCAGTATCTTTTATATTGATATAATACTCTAGATTTTCTGTAAGCAGCTCCATTGATTCTTGGTATTTGCCAGCATAGGCGTAAACATTGCTCAAATAGTTCTTAGCCGTTGTTGCTGTTTTAATATTTTCGGTGGCTTGCAAAATTTCCACCCCCAAGCTCTGTGCTTTGGTAATGGCTCTTGAGTTCACATAGGCTTGGAGTAACAGTAACTCTGCTTTTTCTTTTCTCTCAACGGTTACTTTTGAAGGAGATAGGCGGAGAATGTATTCAACCTCTTCTTGGACCTTGGTGTAAAAGCCCATTTGATTTTGGATTGGCCACTTTTCTAAGCCAATGGTTAGGTACGCATCATAGCCCTCTAATTGTTGCAACCTACCCATTATACTATCCGCTTTCTCAAGAAAATCTTTGTTATTGAGCTCTTGATTATATTCTATTTTCAACCGTTCATAACGTTCAAGTACCCCTGCTGAAGTTTCATTTTGTTGCTGATCTTGAGTATCAATCTCACGAGCCAGCACACTGCCGTAATGTTGATTAACCCCTATTCCAAGCCACATATTGGTTAGAAAAAATATCGTGCAAGAGGCTATAATGTGTCGTCTTATATGCGGGCTTGTCGCTACTTTAGTAAAGAATCTCGATTTTTTTAATTGCGCTTTTACCATCGTACAAATAACGCCAAAATAAATATTTTATAGGGGGTTTAGTTCCATCAAACCTACATTATATCCCTTTCAGAAACCACTCTTTTTCTAAATTCTTTGGGAGTCATCCCAACTTTAGCATTAAAAGCTCTATAGAAAGTCCCCCTATTTTGAAAGCCGCATTGATGCATTAGCTCTTCCATTGTTATGGTAAAATTATCCTGTAACATTCGCTCTGTTGCTTCCTGCACCCTGAATGTGTTAACGAAATAATTAAAGTTTAAGCCAGAGAATAATTTTATCGCGCTACTAACATATTTGGTATTACTTCTAACTTCTTTTGTTAATTCATTGAGGCTAAACTCAGGATTTCGATACCACTTTTCGGTGATCATTTTTTCCATAATGTCATTAAACAACTCCCAGAGCTGTTTATTTTGCTCAATAATCACTTGGGATGGCTTACCGAAATAAATTTCACTTACACTTCTTTTTAGCTCATCTCCACTCAGCTGAGTTAATTTCAGTGTTGTTGAAAACAATTCGTTCTCCACCTTTTTTTGCTTTCTTTCCAGCGCAAAAACAATGACCAAAAAAAGCACTACAACAATAAAAACCACACTAATTCCAAGATTTCTTGTATAAATGACCCGTTCTTTCTCTTCAGTTAAAGACTTTTTTAGCTCTATTTGAGTCTGTTCATAGACGGTAATTTTTTTCTGGATAATGAGCGTAGGAGCCTGTACTTAATATGCACAATACAACCACGCACAATCGTATAATGAAAGTGTGGCTCATATCTATCCCTATTCTAGAATGTTTTACCCAATTAATGTGAAGAATGCTAGCTAAACTATATTATATCAATAATATACTTTCCCAACTCTGTTAAAACAATACTTTAGCTAAGACCAATAGTGAGCACTTTTTTGTTAAGAGCCGCTATGAATGCAGCCTCAAACAACTGTATACAATAAACCACCTTAATTCTAAGCAAACCGATCTGCCAATCGGTTAATTAGGTAACCCGACTCTTCCAGTGCCTTGGTCGCAAATGATCCAAAAAAATCAGTCACCTGTTCAAACTCTTTAATGAAGCCCTCACGATCATTGTTTTTTACCATCTCCGCTAATAGTGCATGATGTTCAAAAAATCTGAGTAATAGTGCTCGCCTTTCTTCATTAGAAAAAACAATATCTGCATATAATTCCGCGCTTTGTGCAAAGATTCTTCCCGTCATCATGAGCTCGGCGCGATAAATGGGAGACGAATAATCCAACATATCGTTGGGATTAAGATCATAATGCTTCATAAACGAGCCATGCAATAAAGCAACAAAATGTCGCAAGCCTTGAACCAAATGCATTACATGATCGTGTTTTTCGGCCTCCGCCTCAATTAACCTCATGCCCCAAAGTTCACATTGTTCTAAAAACCATTGGCTTTGCTCGGCCTGCTGTACCGGACACGCCACCATAAGTTGTTTAGAGAGATTCTCTACATCAGGGCCGTGCATTGGATGCAAACCCAAAATAGGACCGGTATGAATGGCTTTCATCTGCTCTATGGGTCGGCGTTTATTTGAGGTGAAATCAGCCAAAATCACCTGTTTAGGAAGCCTTCCTTTTAACCTCTGAATAACTGATTCCGTCACGTGAATTGGAACCGTAATAATAACCATATCGGCTGTCTCTAAGGCTCCATCTAATTCATACCAGTTACTTTTATCTATACTTGTTGTCTTGTGCCCGGTTTGATCTGAAATGCGCTTGTACAACTTACCCATACCGCCGTCGCCCCCGATATATATGATATGCTTAGCGACTTGGGTAGATCTTGGGAATGCCGCTTCAGATTGACGCTGCCTTGAAGAACCCATAATTAAGCGTAAAAAATCCTCTGCCCAGATGGGGTCTATTCCCCTTTCTCGAGCTAATTCCTTAAAGGCAGCTGTCTTTTCCTGTTCTCGTTTAGGAACAAAAACAGGTAACTGATGCGCTAATTTTGTTTCCGTAACTTGTTTAACGATGTGTCCACGCTCAACCAATAGATCAAGTATTTGCTGATCTATTGAATCTATTTGATTGCGAAAAACTTCTAGATTTTTGTTTTTATGGGGCATACAGTTTCTTCTACTCTAGTTCTAAACTCTCGCTATAATACGCCATGTGTATCTGATTTACCAATCCTTTCACAATGAATTTATCCTGTGGGACACTTGTTAAGGAAAAAGGCCTTACCTTTGTTTAATTAGTTTATCACATGTCTGAATTCAAGCTTCACTCCCCTTTTAACCCAGCAGGCGACCAGCCTCAGGCAATCAAAGAATTGACCGAAGGAATTCTTGCAGGCGACCGTTTTCAAACTCTTTTGGGGATTACTGGATCCGGAAAAACACGAACCGTAGCCAGTGTAATTGAACAGGTTCAGCGACCTACCTTAGTGATGAGCCACAACAAAACTTTGGCCGCGCAGCTATTTCGCGAACTAAGTGATTTTTTTCCAGAGAACAGGGTCGAGTTTTTTATATCCTATTACGATTACTATCAACCCGAGGCATACATCTCTTCGCAAGATAAGTTCATTGAAAAAGATTTATCCATAAACGAAGAAATCCAGCGCCTTAGGTTGCGCGCCACCAGCTCGTTACTGTCCGGACGCCGCGATGTTATTATCGTTTCCTCAGTGAGTTGCATTTATGGCATTGGTTCTCCCTCAGAATATGAAAAACTCATCATCACCTTAGCCGTTGGGACAGAAATTCCTCGTAATACCTTGCTCTATGATTTAGTAGATCTCCATTACACCCGAAAGGATAATGATTTTCACCGCGGTGTTTTTAGAGTTCGCGGCGACGTGGTTGATGTGTTTCCCGCCTATTCTGACGAGGGTTTGCGTATTACTTTTTGGGGCGATGAAATCGAACAAATGGCCATTTTTAATGTTGAAACCGGCTCAATCGTGGAGCAAGTACAAGAATTCCGCATATATCCCGCTTCCCATTATGTTACTTCGAAAGGTCGGCAAGAAGAGACTATAAAAGCTATTAGAACTGAGTTAACCGAACGGGTCGATGAGCTTTTGGACCTTGATAAGTACCTGGAAGCTAAAAGGCTTGAACAAAGGACTCTGTTTGACTTAGAAATGATCCAAGAAATAGGGTATTGTAGTGGAATTGAAAATTATTCTAGGCATTTAAGCGCACGAAAGCCAGGTGAACGGCCTTATTGTCTCATTGATTATTTCCCGGAAGATTTTTTACTGGTAGTGGATGAAAGCCATCAAACCGTGCCACAAATAAATGCCATGTATGGCGGGGATCGTTCTCGAAAAACTGAATTGGTCGAACATGGTTTCCGATTACCCTCGGCGCTGGATAACCGGCCCTTAACCTTTCAGGAATGGGAAGGAATGATTAATCAAGCCATTTTTGTGAGTGCTACACCCTCCGATTATGAACTGGTAAAGAGTGAGGGTGTATTTACTGAACAAATTATACGGCCTACTGGTTTAATGGAGCCCGTTTTAGAAGTAAGGCCACTTGGAAATCAAGTAGACGATCTTTTAGAAGAGATTCGTCTGCGTGTTGCAAAAAAAGAACGCGTTTTGGTTATCACTCTAACTAAAAGACTTTCTGAAGAATTAAGCGCCTATTTGAAAGAAATAGGCATTAGCGCCGCTTACATGCATAGTGAACTTGATGCTCTTGAACGAATAGAGGTTTTATACAAGTTTCGTAGAGGTGATTTTGATGTGCTGGTGGGAATAAACCTTTTAAGAGAAGGTATTGATATTCCAGAATTAAGCTTAGTGGCTATCATGGATGCTGATAAAGAAGGCTTTTTGCGTTCTGAAACCTCTCTATTTCAGATTGTCGGGAGGGCTGCGAGAAATGTGGATGGTAGAGCCATTATGTATGCTGATAAAATAACCGAAAGCATGCGTAAAGTAATTGAAGAAACAGATCGGCGCCGGGTAATCCAAATGGCCTACAATGAGAAACATGGTATCACTCCAGAAACCATACAAAAAGAGCTTAAACCGCTGGTTGACCCTGCCCTTATTTCCACCCAAAAAGTGGACTTTTCCAAAGAAGCAGAAGCCGCTGCCCAATCCGATTACATGGAGAGTATTAGAGTTGATGATAAGGGACTGTCCTATAAAGCCAATACCGCCATGAATGAAGTTCATTTTGAGTCAAAGGATAAGCTTTTAGACCACTTAAGAATGACTATGCTGCATGCGGCAAAAAATATGGAATTCGAGGAGGCCGCCAGAATTCGAGACCAAATTGGCAAATTAGAAGAAGAGCTATAGTTTTTTTGTAGAATGCTTTACCGGTCTCTTACTCAGCTTTCCATTGGGATGCGAATACCCCTAGTTTTTTACACAAAGAGGACAGTTCCGCTAGCTCATTTTCTTCCAAGCAACTGAAAAGCTCAGAAATTCTTTGTAAATGTCCTGGGAACACCTCTTCAATGAAGCGCTTTCCATCAGCCGTAAGAGTAATGGTGTGTGAGCGTTTATCATTTTGGTCTTTCGTTTTAGTTACCCAACCCTGCTTTTCTAAATTGACGATAACCATGGTAATGTTACCGCCCGATTTTAAAATTTTCTCTCCGAGGCTTCGCTGATTCAACGGCCCCAAATGATATAAGGCCTCTAACACCCCAAATTGACTTTCTGTTAATTTATAATCGGCTAAACTTCTCGATAATTGCAGATGTAGGGTATTACTCGCCCTTGTTAACTTTATAAACGCATTGAGTGTGGCTATTTCGCCAGAGCTTCCTTTATAATGAGTAGGCATGTTAGAACCGGTAGGTTACGGTTACTGGAGCATGATCCGACATGTCCCACTTTGATTCAATTTCTGCCTCTAAGATTCGTTGACTCATCGTCTCACTCACCATGTGATAATCTATCCTCCACCCTTTATTTCTAGCTTTGGACCCCGCCCTGTAACTCCACCAAGAGTAGGTATCTCTAAGAGTGGGATGTAATTCCCGGAAGGCGTCTGCATAACCTTTTGATAAAAATTGTGTCACCCATGAACGCTCTTCTGGCAAAAAACCCGATGTATTGTGCTGTTTGTTTGGATTATGAATATCAATATCCAAGTGACAGATATTAAAATCACCCGTGATTATCGTAGGTTTTCCGTCCTCTTTAAGAGCCATGGCAAAATCCATAAAATGACTCAAGAACTCCATTTTCATGTCTTGTCGTACATCGCCTGTGGTTCCACTTGGGAAATAAGAGGAAACCAATCTAAACTCATCATATTCTGCTGTCAACACCCTGCCCTCCTCATCAATCCAATCGACCCCTATGCCATAGTGAATAGTATTGGCCGGTGAAGTGCTAAAGATAGAAACTCCTGAATAGCCTTTTTTTTGTGCTATTTGGTGGTATTGAATATAATCGAGCTCTGCTAATTCTTTTGGCATGTCCTTTTCACTTGAGCGCATTTCTTGAAAACAGATAAGGTCTGGTGCGGTCTCATGGATCCAGGTGAGTAGCCCTTTTTTAGTGGCTGCTCGTATTCCATTCACATTATATGAGGCTATTTTGAGATCGGCCATTTTAATCGCTTTTTAGCAGTGCAAATTTTCTCTTACCTACTTTCAAGACCTGCTCACTCCCCTCTTCGGCTATAAAACTATAGTTAACATCCATGATTTTTACATCATCCAGACTAACTCCACCTTGTTTTATTAGTCGTTTTGCCTCGCCATTACTTGGGGAAAATTTTAGGGCCGATATGATGTCGAGAATTCGGTATTCTTGTCCGTCTTTCAGCTTAAACTCTGGAGCGTCATCTGGGACCATCTTTTGAATTACGGTTGTTTCAAAATGGTGCCTAGCCCCTTCCGCCGCTTCTTTACCATGATACATCTCTATTAGAGTGTACGCTAAATCATGTTTGGCATTTCGTGGGTCAACTTCAATCTTGTGTTTTACGGCTGGTAAATCTTCGTTGGGTATATCCGTAGTCAACTCAACATACGTGTAAATAAGGTTATCCGGTATAGATAGGGCTTTACCATACATATCGTTGGGGTGTTCATTAATGCCAATATAGTTATCGTATGATTTGGACATCTTTGCGGTACCGTCTGTGCCAACCAATAATGGCATCATTAAACAGACTTGAGGGTTTAAGCCACGTTCTTTTTGTAAATTTCGACCGACCAATAAGTTGAATTTCTGATCCGTGCCACCTAGTTCTATGTCGTTTTCTAAGTGAACTGAATCTTGGCCTTGAGCTAGTGGATATAAAAACTCGTGAAGTGAAATCGGTTCATTGTTTGAAAATCTATTTGAGAAATCGTCCCGTTCAATCATTCGAGCAACGGTCATTTTTGAGCTAAGATGGATTACATCCATAAAAGACATCGGTCCTAACCAATCTAAATTATTCACGATCTGTAGCCGATTGGTATCCAATATTTTTTTTGCTTGATCAATATAACTTTGAGCGTTTAACGCTACCTCTTCTTTTGTAAGTGGTGGTCTTGTGGTGTTTTGTCCCGTTGGATCTCCAATCATTGCTGTAAAACCACCAATAATTAAAATGGCTTCATGACCTAAATCTTGAAACTGACGTAACTTGCGCAAAATTACGGAATGCCCTAAATGTAAATCTGGCCTTGTTGGATCTACTCCGAGCTTCACCTTTAAGGGTGTCGCTGTTTCAATCGATTTGCTTAGTTTTTCTTTTAACTCTTCGACTGGAAGAATGTCAACGGCACCCCGTTTGATTAGTGCTAATTGTTGCTCAACTGGTAAAACGCTCATTGTACGGTTTAAGGATTAATCACCGGTAATTTATCCACCGGGTTATAGTTTTCTAATGTTTTACGAATAGTGTCTGTAAAATTCTCTGCGCCCGGGTAAACGGCGGTAATTACATTGTAGCTAACTGGAGCTGCCTGAATTACATAGGGATAGAGTATGGATTGTTCCCTAAGATCTTCTCGAGGAACCTGAAACCCTGCTAATAATAAAAATATCGCACTCATTAGTATTGCACCTTTGAGCATACCAAATAAAGATCCTAAGAATCTATTTACGGTGCCGAGTTTTACAGCATCTAACCACTCTCGTGTCCAATATGCTATTAAAGAAATTATAGATAAGACTATAATGAATAATAGAGCGCCAGCTAAAAAGGGAATAAAGCTTTGGGTGCCATCTTCAAATAAAGCGGCTACATAGGTTGCTGCAATATCCATGTAGTTAAAGGTTATATAAACCGCCAATACCAAACCAACGATGTTCAGTATTTCCTTAACTATACCATTAACTGCACCTTTATAAGCCAAAAAAAGTAGGGGTACACCTATAAATATATCTACTATATATTCCATACAAACTCCATTAATTAATTAACGACAGGTGTTAATTACCTAATCTCTGCTTTACTAGCCTGTTAACTAAAGAACCGTCAGCCTTACCCTTGAGTTGGCCCATTATTGGTCCCATTACGTTGCCAATATCTTGCATACCAGTGGCGCCAACCTTATTTATTTGAGTATCAATAAGCTCAATGATTTCATCTTCTGACATAGGTGCCGGTAAATAGGACTCTATTATTTCTAACTCTGCTTTTTCCGCTTCTACTAAATCCAATCGATTTCCTGCGGTGTATTGATCTATTGATTCTTTACGTTGCTTGGCTGCTTTTGTTAGGACCGCAAGTGCATCTTCATTCGAAAGTTCTGCTTTACCTCCCGAACGTTGTTCAATTTCTTTCTCAAGTAATTTAGCCTTTAGGCTTCTAAGCACTTGTAAGCGCTTCGAATCTTTTGCTTTCATCGCTGTAATTAGATCGGCTAATATGGTCTCTTTAACGTTCATGGATTACTTGAATTAAACATTGTTTGGTTTGGCTGCATCTCAACTATCGTATTCCACTAAAAAATAGGCAAAAAAAAAGGTTATACAATTAAATGCATAACCTTTTTAATAATGTCAGAGAAACAGGATTAAGATTTCTTCTTAGTCAAAAATTCTGCCACGTTTTCTTGGTCTATCATAACCTCTTTGTAGCTATATTTTCCACTATCGTTTTTGGTAGAAACAACTACCTTTGCCATTTTACGAGCAGAGGCTTTTTGTTGTAGTGCTTCTGAACCGAATACTTGCTTCTTTGCCATGGTTCTATATTATTTAATTTCTTTGTGAAGGGTATGCTTACGAAGAACAGGATTATATTTCTTCATTTCCATACGCTCTGTTTGGGTTCTTCTGTTTTTTGTAGTGACATATCGAGAACTACCTGGCTTCTCTGTACACTCTAAAATAACTTGTACTCTATTACCTTTTGCCATCTTTTATACCTTTTTAAGTAAGGTTCCTCTTCGACGTGCATCTTTTAATACAGCCGAAATACCTTTTTTGTTGATGGTGCGGAGGGTCTTTGCGGACACTTTTAAAGTAACCCATCGATCTTCTTCTGGAAGATAGAAGCTCCGTTTCTGTAAATTTAAATGAAAGCGATGTTTGGTTTTATTGTTCGCCTTTGACGAACGATAACCGTTCATTGCTTTTCTTCCTGTAATATCGTCTCTTCGCGACATGTTTTTAGTTCTAGAATTTTTTGAGATAGACACCAAAGATAGAGCTATAAAATTCAAAAAACAATGACTTTTAGGGTAAAAAAACACAAACACAATGGTTTTCCACACTTTTCTGCGGTTATCCACATTGATTTTCTTGTGCTTCAGGCCTCAAATTTGACCCCTGCGCTCACATCTCTGTTATTTTCGATTATAACCCTGACTTTTTTTGTTTTTGGCGCTATAAACGCTATTTTCATTGGTAATTACGATCATCTTACAACGCGACCCTAATAAATTTATGGCTACAACTAACAAAAACGACTATAAAGCGTCGAATATTCAGGTTTTAGAAGGTTTAGAAGCAGTTCGAAAGAGACCCGCCATGTATATTGGAGATACCGGGCAACGAGGCTTACACCATCTTATTAATGAGGTAGTAGATAATTCCATTGATGAAGCCCTTGCTGGGCATTGTGATTATATCACTGTGGCCATAAAAAAAGATGGCTCTATGGAAATTACAGATAACGGCCGCGGGATTCCCGTAGATATGCATCCAAAACTTGGCCTACCCGCCGTAGAGGTTGTGTTAACTAAGCTTCACGCCGGTGGTAAGTTTGATAAAGACACCTACAAAGTATCCGGTGGACTTCATGGGGTTGGTGTTAGCTGTGTGAATGCCCTATCCACCTGGTTCAATGCAGAGATTCACCGCGATGGTGTAATCCATAAAATGGGTTTTGAAAAAGGGATTACGCATACCCCTTTAGTTAATCAGGGTAAAACGGATAAAACGGGGACCATAATCACCTTTCTGCCTGATCCGACTATTTTTACCCAAACCACTGAATTTAAATTCAACATTATTGCTGACCGGATGAGAGAGCTTGCCTTCCTCAATCCAGAGGTCACTATTGAACTGGTTGATGAAAGAGAAGACGATCCTGAATTAGGCAAGGCCATTTATCATTACGAAGGCGGGTTAAAGGATTTTGTTAGTTATCTAGACGAAAGCAGAGAAGGAATTACACCCGAGCCCATACATATTAGTGGAGAAGTGGAGGGCGTCCCTGTTGACTTGGCTATTCAGTACAATACCTCCTATTCCGAAAATGTTCACTCTTATGTAAATAATATCAATACCCGAGAAGGCGGGACTCACGTCTCTGGCTTTCGTAGAGCGCTAACTAGATCGTTAAAAAGCTACGCGGAAAAGAACAACATCATTAAATCTGGAAGCAAAGTTGCTATTTCTGGGGAAGATTTTCGAGAGGGGCTCACGGCCGTATTAAGTGTCAAAGTAGCAGAGCCACAGTTTGAGGGTCAAACTAAGACAAAGCTTGGAAACTCAGAAGTTCAAAGTGCCGTTGAAGTGACCGTATACGATCAGCTAAATGAATATTTGGAGCAAAACCCAAAGATTGCCAAAAAAGTAATTGAAAAAGTTGTACTAGCTGCAGAGGCCAGAGAGGCCGCTCGTAAAGCGAGACAATTAGTACAGCGCAAAAGTGTAATGAGCGGGGGTGGGTTACCGGGTAAACTAGCCGATTGTTCCATTAAAGACCCTGAACACAGTGAAATTTATTTGGTTGAGGGTGATTCTGCTGGGGGATCGGCCAAAATGGGGCGTAACCGTAGCTTTCAGGCCATTCTGCCATTACGGGGAAAAATATTAAACGTCGAAAAAGCAAAGATTAACAAAATTCTTGAGAACCGAGAAATTCAAGCCATGGTAACTGCTCTTGGCGCGGGGCTCGGTCACTCGGAAGAAGAGTTTGATCTTGACAAATTACGGTATCACAAAATCATCATCATGACCGATGCTGATGTGGATGGATCTCATATTAGAACCTTACTTCTTACATTTTTCTATAGGTATATGAGGCTCATTGTAGAGTTGGGGCATGTATATATTGCCACCCCGCCACTGTATCGAATTACAGCTGGTAAAAACATCGATTACGCTTGGGATGACGATACACGAGATAAACTCATTAAAGAGCTAAAGAAATCTAAGAGAAAATTTGATGTATCTCGCTACAAGGGACTTGGGGAGATGAACCCTGACCAGTTATGGGAAACCACCATGGACCCTGAAACACGAACGTTACAGCTAGTAACTATTGAGAACGCTGCTGGAGCGGATAAAATGTTTTCAACATTGATGGGTGACGATGTTACCCCCCGTCGTGAATTCATTGAGCGTAATGCTAAATACGCAAACCTCGACATCTAACACTGCGACCAAGTAGACGCACTCGCTAACTAATTTACACCTATAATATATTTCTGGAATGGCTAGAGAAAAAATAATTCCCATAACAATTGAAGATGAAATGCAATCGTCCTACATCGATTATTCGATGTCAGTTATTGTTTCTCGGGCACTGCCCGATGTGCGGGACGGATTAAAACCTGTACATAGGCGCGCCCTCTTCGGGATGAATGATCTAGGCATGCTTCATAATCGAGGGTATAAAAAAAGTGCCCGTATTGTAGGGGAAGTTTTAGGTAAGTATCACCCACATGGTGACTCTGCCGTCTACGACTCTATTGTTCGAATGGTCCAGGATTTCTCGTTACGTTATCCCTTAGTCGATGGGCAGGGTAATTTTGGTTCTGTTGACGGTGATTCTGCCGCAGCGATGCGTTATACGGAAGTGCGTATGGATCGTATTGCAGAAGAGCTTTTGACGGACATCAACAAGAACACGGTAGATTACCAAACTAACTTTGATGATACCCTTCTTGAGCCAACGGTATTACCTGGCGCACTACCTAATCTGTTAATTAATGGCGCTTCTGGTATCGCTGTTGGTATGGCCACTAATATGGCTCCGCATAACTTAACAGAGGTTATTAACGGTATTCAAGCGTTTATCGATAATCAAGAGATCGAAGTTAAAGAACTCATGAAACACATTACCGCACCCGATTTTCCTACTGGGGGTATCATATATGGCTATGAAGGTGTTAAAGACGCCTATGAAACCGGACGAGGCAAGGTTACACTCAGGGCTCGGGCTAATACCGAAGAGTTACGGGGGGGTCGAGAACAAATAGTTATCACCGAGATACCATACCAAGTAAACAAAAGCACTCTAATTGAAAAAATTGCCGATCTTGTTCACACAGAAAAAATCACTGAAATTTCTGAAGTACGGGACGAAAGTGATCGCGAGGGGATGCGTGTTGTTATTATACTCAAACGGTCAGCGAACGCTGGGGTAGTATTAAATCAACTTTACAAATACACCCAAATGCAAACAACCTTTGGTATCATTAACCTGGCCTTAGTTCAGGGAAGACCAAAGGTGATGGATATTAAAGAGTTGATTCGTCACTATGTAGAGCACCGTGTTGAGATTATCATACGGCGCACTATATATGATCTTGAAGCGGCAGAGGCAAGGGCACATATACTTGAAGGATTAAAAATAGCACTTGATAACCTAGATGAGGTTATCAAAATTATTCGCGCATCTAAGAATCCTCAAATAGCCAATGTAGAATTACGAAAAAACTTTGCCTTAACGGATATCCAAGCCAAAGCCATTCTTGAAATGCGGCTTCAAAAACTAACCGGACTGGAGCGAGAACGGATTGATGGAGAGTATAACGGCATTGTTGAAAAAATTGCCGAATATCGTGTAATACTTTCAGACCGGTCAGAGCAATATTCTATTATTAAAACAGAACTAGATGATCTTCTAGAACGCTACGGTGACGAGCGACGTACACAAATAGTCTACTCGGCTGAAGATTTTAGTGTCGAAGATATGATTGCAGATGAAGATGTTGTTGTGACTATATCGAATAAAGGCTTCATCAAGAGAATGCCGTTAAGTGGTTATAGAAGGCAGCGACGCGGGGGCAAGGGCATGAAAGGTACCACTACGCGCGAGGAAGAGTATGTAGAGCATTTATTTGTAGCTACTAATCATAATTACATACTTTTTTTTAGTGAAAGCGGTAAGTGTTATTGGCTTAAGGTGTACGAAATACCTGAAGGCGGTCGATTGGCACGGGGCCGAGCAATCGTCAACCTGATTGAAATTAACAAAGATGACGCCATTAAAGCTTTCGTTCCTGTAAAATCACTAGATGATCCGGAATACCTAAAAGACAAATCCATTGTCATGTGCTCTGTCAATGGTCAAATCAAAAAAACCTCTTTGGAGGCTTACAGCAGACCTAGAAGAGATGGTATTATTGCCATAAATATTAAAGACGATGATAGTTTATTAGCGGCTGAGCTAACTGACGGAGACTCTAATATTATTTTAGCAAATAGTAACGGTAGAGCCATACGTTTCCATGAAACAGATGTCCGACAGATGGGCCGTAACACCTCAGGCGTGAGAGGAATGACTCTCGGTAAAGATGATGCTATTGTTGACATGGTTATCATAAAAAATACACATGAAGCTACTGTACTAGCTATCTCTGAAAATGGTTTTGGTAAGCGCTCATTAGTAGATGACTATCGTGAACAAAGTCGTGGCGGTAAGGGGGTCATAACCCTCAAAACCACCCCTAAAACTGGCGGTCTAATAGCCTTAAAAGAAGTTTCCGACCAAGATGACTTAATGGTAATCACTCAGCGTGGGAAAGTGATCCGAATGAACTGTGGTAGCATTCGAACTATGGGCCGAAACACACAGGGTGTACGAATCATGAGACTAGACTCAGATGGTTCTATTGCAGCGGTTACACGAGTTGTCAACGAAGAGGAAGAAGGTGGAGACGCGGATGAGGTGAACGAAACAGAGAGCTAATAAATAATACCTACGCTTCCTCTTTCTGTTCTAGATTATTAATCATGGCCTGAAGTGTTTTTTTCTGCAAAGAAATTAATGTTTCAGGCTTGATTATTTTTACAGAAGTACCAAACTGTAAAAGCCACTGATTCAAAAAGGGCATATTATCAAACTCAAAACATAACCTAATTTTTTTAAGTTTAACCTCTTCTAACTTAATTATTTTAGCCGGTAAAATCGCCCTCATTCGTTCTATCTCAGAATTTTCGACCTCCAGTACCACTAATTTTTTTTGTTCGTTAAATCGAAAAATTAATGCGTCTACGTTCATTTTTGGTTTTTGCAACCAATTTTCTTCTAAAATAACCGGTGACACCACCCTATCGAGTATAAAGCTACGTATATCACCCCGTTTGTGTGACCAACCTACCACGTTCCAGTGATCTTGAAAATAAACCAATAAATAAGGATCGATCTTCCGTGTTGATCGCTCCCCTGATTTTGTAGTGTATGTGAATTGCATTCTTTTTTTATCTGCTATAGCTGCGCTAATTAGGTACCAATCCCCGCCCTTCTTTTGGTGGCTGTTGAACCGCAAATAAGGATCCACAATTGTATGCTCTTCCAAAGAAGTCATGAGTGTCTTTAGCTCATTTGGTAAAACATTTTTTATTTTTAACTCAACCCCAGTTGCATCCTGTACCATCTGTTGATCGACCTGTGACTTGACAAAATTCAGGCCTACCATTATTGTGGCTAGTTCTTTTGAGTTAAACATAAGGGGTGGCATTTTGTACCCCTCAACCAATCCGTAGCCAGTATACCGGTCATAATTAATAGGGACGTTAATTTCTGATAAGGCATTAAAGTCTCTAAAAATAGTCCTTCTACTAACCCCAAAAATATCTGCCAGTTCTTGGACTGTCTTTTTCCCGCCAGGCCTTTGTAACAACAAAATAAGCTTTAGTCTTCTTTCTGCACTGTTCACGATATACTCCTATTGAACTAAACACATATTAACGGCTAAGATGGACGATCGCCTTACCCTGATAAAAAGCCGTTTCATCTATTTCATCTAAGCTATAAATAACCGCGCTTACCGGCTCCTTCACTCTCTTTATTTCTTCTATTGCTTCTGCCTGCCCTTTTAAAAAAACAAATTCGTTAACAAACTCAGGTGATATTAGGTCAAGAAGCTGATCAACTTTAAACGCATGCTTAGTAATACAAACACTCACCGAAGACTCCCCTGTTGTTCCACGTGAAACACTTCCAATGTCACGATGGGTAATCGTCGAAGCGTTTTTGGCTATTGCATCAACCCCAGATATACCCAGTTTTTTAATCATCTGCTTAACAGCCCAAATTTTTTTTTCTACTTTATCGTTCATCACGATGCGCTGCCTGGAGTGATCTGCGCGGCATATTGCTAACGGCATCCCCGGTAGGCCTCCGCCCGTGCCAACATCAAATATATTGGCCGCTTCATTAACTATTGGCACTAACAATAACAACAAAGAGTGCTCAACGTGCTTCACAAGTGTTTCACGTGAAACATCGCGACTAACAAGGTTCACTCTTTTATTCCACCATTGTAATTCTTCAATATAGTTGTTTAGTGATGCGAGATTATGTTTATACAACTCTTTTATCTCGACATAACGCGCGCTATCCACTGGCCGAATCGTAACAGACGCCATATTCATTTAGTTAAAACCGCTTTAAGTAAACCATTAATACCGATATATCACTAGCAGAAACGCCGCTAATTCTACTGGCCTGACCTAAGGTCTCCGGTTTTATCTTTTGCATCTTCAACCTTCCCTCAGTAGAGAGGCTTTTTATTCGTTCATAATCAAGGTTTTCGGGTAAGTTAATCTGTTCTTTATTCCCTAGCTCCCTAACCATGTCATATTCTTTTTCTATATAGCCCGCATATTTGATTTGTATTTCTACCTGCTCTAAGACCAGTTTATTATCTGTAATATCATAAACTTTAACACGTAGCGATTCATCCGCTTTTAGAAGATCGTCTATACTTACCTCCGGTCTAGGCAAAACGCTATGCGCCTTGACCGGCTGTTTTAAACCAGTAGTACCCGTTGATAAAAGATAGTCGTTAAGCGATTCAGGCCGTACAGTTTCATTATGAAGCAGTGACATTAATTCAGTTATTTGCTGCCTCTTCTTATTAAAGCGCTCATAGGTTTCACGTGAAACCAATCCTAGTTCATACCCTTTGGGTGTTAACCTAAGATCGGCATTGTCTTGTCGTAACAATATTCTATGTTCGGCCCTGGAGGTAAACATCCTATAAGGCTCTTCTGTACCTTTATTGATAAGGTCATCAATTAGAACGCCTATATAAGCTTCGGAACGCTTCAAAATAAATTCAGCCTTTCCACTAACTTTTAAAGCCGCGTTTATTCCGGCCATTAGTCCTTGACAAGCGGCTTCTTCGTATCCCGTTGTCCCGTTTATCTGCCCCGCAAAATACAATCCAGCTATCAGCTTAGTTTCCATGCTTCGTTTAATTTGATGCGGCGGAAAGTAATCATACTCGATAGCATAACCGGGTCGAAGCATTACAGCTTTTTCAAAGCCTGGTATCGTCCTCAATGCTTGGTATTGAACGTCCTCAGGCAGCGATGTGGAGAACCCATTGAGATACATTTCATAGGTATTCCATCCTTCAGGCTCTAAAAATAGTTGGTGACGATCTTTGTCTGCAAAACGATTAATCTTGTCCTCAATAGAAGGGCAGTACCTAGGCCCAACTGATTTAATTCGACCATTAAACATGGGACTTCTATCAAATCCTTCTCTAAGCTTTTCATGGACGGTATCATTCGTATATCCTATCCAACAAGTAAGCTGTTCCTTTTCACGAAGTTCACGGATATCTGTTGAATAGGAGAAAGGAGTTGGCTCATCGTCACCATACTGAATTTCTAGCGGGCCATAGTCAACTGACCTACCATCGATTCGCGGCGGCGTTCCTGTTTTTAACCTGCCTATTGTAAATCCCTGTCTTTCAAGGGCTGTAGATATTCCAACAGAAGCTCGTTCCCCTGATCGTCCGCCTCCAAAATTCATCTCACCAATATGAATTAAGCCGTTCAAAAAAGTTCCACTCGTAAGTACGACCGCTTTGGACTTGAAACGTTGACCGGTTTGAGTTACAACACCCCTAAGCTCGTTGTCCTCGATAATTAAGTCTACAACATTATCTTGTCGAAACGTAAGTGTTTGTTTTTTCTCAAGTTCTTCCCGCATATATTGCGCATATAGCATACGGTCACTTTGACAACGAGGGCTCCACATAGCCGGACCCTTACTACGATTAAGCATCCTAAATTGAACCGCCGAGCGGTCACTAACAATACCAGAAAGACCACCAAGTGCATCAATTTCCCGTACTAGTTGCCCTTTGGCCACCCCACCCATTGCGGGGTTACATGACATTTTTGATATAGCCTCCAAGTTCATTGTTATTAACAAGGTGTTAGCGCCTAATTCTGCAGCAGCACCAGCAGCTTCACTACCGGCATGACCTGCGCCGACAACAATTACATCGTATGTTGGAAATATATCCATCTTTGGATTGGCTAAGGTGTTTGACGAGTAAAACACAGGATAAAAAAAAGCCCTGAATTCAGGGCTTTTGCGATCCGGAAGGGACTCGAACCCTCGACCTCCTGCGTGACAGGCAGGCGTTCTAACCAACTGAACTACCGGACCATTTAGAGAGCATTAAATATAACCACCAATCCACCCAATAGTCAACAACTTATTTACGGGTGATTATTATTTATGCTTACCCTTACAGTATCTGCCTCGAGAGGTATCTAATTTAGCTATTTAAAAGAGCCTCGATTGCCTTCGTAATTTCTTCACTCTCTGGTTCCACGCCGGAACGGAATCGACGCTGAAGTTTACCTTCCTTGTCTATCAGGAATTTCTCAAAGTTCCATCGAATACCGCCTTCAAAATCTTGATTTGATTGAGTCGTTAAGTAGCTAAATAAAGGATCTTGATCGCTCCCTCGCACCGATACTTTAGAAGACATAGGAAATGTTACACCGTAGTTTAACGTACAAAATTGCTTAATGTCTTCTTCTGTTCCTGGCTCTTGTCCCATAAAATTGTTGGCTGGGAACCCAAGAACCACCAAGCCTTTATCGTTATACGCTTCATAAATGTTTTGCAAACCCTCATATTGTGGAGTGTAACCACATTTTGAAGCAACATTTACAATTAATAATACCTTTCCTTTGTATGCATCTAGTGGAACTTTGTTTCCGTCAATATCTTCTATTACATAATCGTATAGTGTGTTCTGGTCTGTGCTCATAGTCTCTGTCGGTTGCCCAATGTTAAGTGTGATTAAACTGAATAGTAAAAATAGTAGTGTTTTCATGGTCGTGAATAGATTGTTATGCTTAACTTGTCTAAAGTAAAATTTATAAAATTCATTCCTTCAAAATGATATTCTTCCGGTTAATTTTTCAAGCGGCCCTACTTATTCTCTTGCATTTTGTACTAGGACTAAGCCTGCAAGCTCAGATGTTTAGCGTTCAAGATGAAGAAAAAGAAGATCGCGTGTTCAGCTCGAGTGTTCATATAGGATATAGTGACGTCACTTTTGAATACATCGGGGACAGCCCGGCCATCACGGGCGATCAATCACTAGAAATGAGTCCGTCTTTATTACATATCCAATATAATACCCCTGGTGTGCGGATTCATCTTATTGGTGGAAATACTATAATTGGAAACGAAAATGAGTCTTTGGTTCGGCTTGGGGTAGAATTAGGAGCTCAATCTTACCTACTTAGAAAAAAACGCCTCCAATTTATAATTCCATTTCGGGTCGAAACCGCCATCACCGCGGCAACAAAAGAGGGTTACGGACAACGTTTTTATCAAACCGCATTCTCCGGTGGCTTTGGCGGCATTATCGCAATGAGGCCGGCTGACTTCTTTTCAATTTACACCGAAGCTACCAAATGGTATGGTTTCAGTAATTCAGCTGGTAATTTTTTTGGCGGTAACACCGATCAATTTAAAACAAAAACTACGATACATTTTAATTCACTATTAAGAGGGCGTGGAGTATATTTTTCATACGAGACACTTCAACAAGACTTTAATATTGATGGAATGGATTTTGATTATAGGTCTGTAGTATCTCTATTTTCTATTGGGATAGATATACAGTAAATCGCTAACTAGGATATGGGATACGGCTTGAAAGCAGAGAAATTATTTCTAGAATTAGAACAACTCTTAGAGCAAAATGGGTATCAAACGCGCAAAGAAAGAGGCGGGTTTGTTGGCTCTGATTGCTTGGTTGAAGGAGATAAGTTAGTAATTGTTAATAAAAACAAACCCATTGAATCACAGCTTAAAACATTGGCTACTGTTCTTGCACAAATACCGCTAGAGGGTATTTTTGTTAAGCCCGTCATTAGAAAAGAGCTACAAAAACTTTGGGATCAGTTACAGCTAACATCTAATATCCAAGAAAAGTGGGGTGATTTAGAGTGAAGTGTACCATCCTGGGTAGCGGAACCTCCATGGGGGTACCCGTTGCGGGCGGCTTCTACAAAAGAGAGCTTGTTGCCGACTCTAGGAATATGCGAAGCCGTTGTTCTGCGTGGATTCAGCAGGACGGTTTTTCTTTGGTAATCGATGTCGGGCCAGAATTTCGGCTTCAAAGCATTTCGGCGGGCATTACTCAAATAGATGCCGTACTCATTACCCATGAACACATGGATCATGTTGCGGGTATAGATGATCTTAGAATGTATAATTATATACAGAAGGATTCGATTCCCCTTTACACAACCCCTTCTGCCATTGAGTCGATAAAAAGCCGTTTTCATTACTTGTTTGGGGCGGGGCGCTACCCTGGGTCTACCCGTGTTCAATTGCACGCTATTCATGATCCGATACAAGTAGGGCCGTTTGCCATTACAGCCATTCCAGCGAAACATGGGGAACTTGATATTATAGGCTTTAAAATAAATGACTTATGCTATTTAACAGACGTAAAAGAGATACCAGAAGAAAGCAAGAGTCTTTTAAAAGATGTCCAGGTCATAATTTTGAGTGCGCTACGTTGGGAGCCTGAACATCCCACCCATTTAAGCATACCTGACGCGGTTGATTTGATTTCGGAATTAGGTATTCCTGAAGCCTATTTAATTCACATGAACGGCCAAACTAAGCACGGGCCTTCTAATAAGAGACTCCCTGACCATGTAAAATTGGCCTATGACCAGCAAACCATCTATCTCTAAGTAAAGCTTTTTAATTCTTGGCTTGCCTTGAGTTGTTCTACCACTTGTTTTACTCCTTGGGCATTGCGGAGATCGCAAATTAGCAGCGCCTGTTCTGTTTCCACTACCGCCATATTTTCTACTCCTACAAGAGCCATAATTTTTTCACTTTTAGAGAAAATTAAGTTGTTATTTGAATCAACCAAGCAATAATTAAGGGCTTGCAAAGCGTTTGATTCTTTATCTTTTTCAGATAATTCATACACCGCTGACCAACTTCCAACATCATTCCACCCAAAGTCACCTAGAATAACCTTTACAGATGCCGCTTTTTCCATAATCCCATAATCAATGGATATGGACTCACATTCCATATAAAAATCTTTTATTGCCGCAGCCTCAAGGTCTGTCCCAAATTCCGGCTTTGCTCGCTCTAGTAAATCATACATCGCCGGAAGATGTGCTTGAATTTCCTGCAGTACTTTAGACGCTTTCCACACAAACATTCCGCTATTCCAAAAATAATTTCCTTGTTCTAAAAAATACTCTGCCGTTTTAAGGTCGGGCTTCTCTTTAAAGGCCTTGACTTGAAATACTCGTTCATCACCGTTCGTGTTCGACCCCTTTGTATCCGCCTCAATGTAGCCGAAACCTGTTTCAGCAAAACTGGGCTTTATACCTATAGTAACTAGATCTTCTCCTTTTTTAGCAACGGTTACAGCACCTTCCAGCACGTCTAAAAACGCCTCTGGCATGGTAATATGGTGGTCGGCTGGCAACACCACCATCACCGCATCTGGATCTTGGTGCTCAAGAAGAGCCGCGGCTATAGCCACACAGGGGGCTGTGTTTTTAGCCACCGGTTCACCAATAATATTCTTCGGTAGTGCCATGGGTAATTGCTCTGCTACTATGTTGGTATAGCTATCGTTTGTCACCACCATGACTTGTTGCTGTGAGATTAAGCCCGATATTCTTTCCGCTGTATTTTGCAACATGGTACCCCGTCCAAACAGCTGGTGAAATTGTTTTGGGTTGGATTGGGTGCTAAATGGCCAAAAACGGGTTCCTGAACCCCCTGCCATAATTACTGCGTATACCATGATTTTTCTTTGAAAGGTACTACTTTCCCCGACTTATTTCTGAAAAAGTCGCTTCGTCGGTGCCGTGACTGTCCGCGTCAACATCAACCCGGGTTAAACTTATACTAAACTTTGATCCCTTGTTTGGTTCGCTTCTAATTTTAAGCGTTTCTCCATGTGCCTCAATAATGTGCTTAACGATGGCAAGACCCAGGCCGGTGCCTCCCCTCTCTCTTGAGCGAGATTTATCGACTCGAAAGAAGCGCTCGGTAACTCGCGGTAAATCAGCCTCATCTATTCCAATGCCCGTATCTTCGATGTTCAGGATCATTTTATCGGCTCTTTTGGTGGGGCTTAATTCAATCCTAACACTTCCTTGAGGGACATTATATTTAATTCCATTCTCTATCAGGTTGATTAATACTTGCCGCAATTGATTTTTATCGGCCCTAATCCTTAGGTTTCGGTCTATTCGCTCTATAAATAGATTTACCTGCTCTTGTTGGGCTTTATACTGCAAGCTTTCGACCACTTCATTAATAATATCGTAGAGATAAATTTCCTCCATTTCCGACTTTAATTCACCCGTTTCAAGCTTGGAAATTTCCATGAGATCCTTAGTCAGGTAAATGAGCCTGTTTACGTTTCTCATGGCTTTTTGCAAAAACTTTCTATTCACCTTCTCGTCTTCCAATGCACCATTCAGGAGCGTTTCAACAAAGCCCTGAATAGCAAAGATGGGGGTTTTAAGTTCATGCGAGATATCCCCGATAAATTCCTTCCGATAATTTTCGATTCGGTTCAGTCGTTGGATTTCTCGTTCTACCGTTCGGTTGGATTTAACGAGTTTTTTAATCACATAATCAAGCTCGTCGTTACTCGAGCTGGTCTGGTCATCCATCTCTTCGAATCGTTTTTTTGAGATGTTTTTCGAGATGCGCTCAAGCATCATAAGGCGCTTGTAATCGACCCGGTAATCAATCACAAAGAAGGTCAGAAAGTTTAAAAAAATCATTGCCGCGGTAACCACGACGCCTTCGACGGTGCTGCTACCCAAGTAAACAAAAACCAGCAGCCAAGTGAACACCCCTATGGGGATGGTGCTGTACAGCGCTTTTCGAAAACCTAATTTATATGTCGGTATACGCTTTTTTTTGCTGCTCATTCTTTAAATCGATATCCCACACCTTTCACGGTTTCAATGTAATGGTCGCCTAATTTTTCTCTAATTTTACGCACATGCACATCAACCGTCCGATCCACCACATAAATATTATCCCCCCACACCTTATTTAGTAGGGTTTGTCGATCGAGTACCTTCCCCTTTCTGCTCGCCAAGAAAAACAATAGCTCAAATTCTTTGCGGGGGAGCTGAAATTCATTGCCTTCTTGTAACACGATGTAGCGGTCTTTATCGATTTGTAAATCGTGTACTTCCAATTTATTCGCGGTTTGTTCGGAATCGTCAAACCGCCGCAGGACTGCCTTAATCCTGGAAACCAACTTAGTTGTACTAATAGGCTTTGTAATATAGTCATCCCCCCCTTTATTCAGCCCGTCAATCTCCGTTTTTTCATCACTTCTAGCGGTCAGAAATATGATGGGGGTTTTCTTCAGATCATCGTCCTTTCGCATAATTTCAACCGCCTCAAGACCGTCCATCTTCGGCATCATTATGTCCAGTAAAATTAAATCTGGCCTGTGTTCTTTTGCTTTGCTTATACCCTCTTCGCCATTTTCAGCCTTGAGAACCTTGAATCCTTCTTTTTTCAGGTTATACTCAATCAAATCAAGTAAGTCACGTTCATCATCTACTACTAATATGGTTTGTTTGGACACAGCGGTTGGGCTAATTTTAGAGTAATAACTATAATTTAATGGTACCCAACTCTTTTGCAAATTGGAAATAAAGAAATTGTTAAGCAACTGCTAGGATTTTAACGCTTTCAATGACTGCTTTATTAAATCGGAAAGCTCCACATCCTCCCCCTCTTTCAGGATTTTGACAACAACCTCTTCGGCGTCTTTGGCTCGGAAACCGAGTGAGCATAACGCCTGAACCGCTTCCATTGCAACATTATTAAACCCACTCATGCCCCCTCCTTCCATTCCTTCCCCACGGGCCGATGTATCCGCTACCTTTTCACGAAGCTCTAGAATGATTCGTTCGGCTGATTTTTTTCCTATGCCTGGTATTTTTGAAAGTATTCCTGCTTGACCATTTATAATAGCGCTCATCAATTCATTAATGGGCATCCCGCTTAAGATGGTTACGCCCAGCTTAGGGCCAACCCCTTTCACCGTGATTAATTGTTCGAACAGAATTTTTTCTGCTGTACTATTGAACCCAAATAAGCGTTGGTCACTATCCGTAATATGATGATAAACCAACAGTCTTACCTTTTCTCCTGTTGCGGGTAACTCTTCTAGAGTAAACTGAGAGCAACTTAGCCCATAGCCAACGCCATGAACATTAACGACAACGCCTAAATCTTCTTTTTCTTCGAGCACTCCTTCTAAAAAACGTATCATGGCTTCACCCTACTTGGGTGATCCGCAACAAAAGCCGCCCAATCCCCTTTCTTGTTATTCTGGTGAACTTGTTTTCTAGTTTTTGCTCCTTTTATGTTCATATTGTGGCACCATGCTACCGCCAGCGCATCTGTGGCATCATTGGATAGTTTTTCGCCTGGTAGTTTTACCATTTTCCCCAACATAAAAGCAACCTGTTCCTTGCTTGCATTCCCGTTGCCGGTAATGGCTTTTTTAACTTCTTTTGGATAATACTCATGAACCTCTTTTCCATGCTGCTTCATAGCCAAAATAGCCGCCGCCTGAGCGCGACCGAGCTTTAGCATCGCTTGAGGATCAACCCCATAGATAGGTGTTTCAATAGCACAACTAGTCGGGTTTATCGAGCCTATTAAAGCGGTGACTTTGTCAAAAATAACGTTCAACCGATCCGTATGGTTTTCGATGTGAGCCAATCGTATAACATCACAACGAAGAGCCGTCAATGTACCCCGATCCTCAGACAACACTGCGTACCCCATCACGCGGGAGCCAGGGTCGATTCCAAGGATTAGGTTTGGCATACTATTTATCTTCGGTGTATAAGCGGGCTAAATCATCCAGGAGTTCTTCTGAAAAACCCGAGGTAACAAAACCACCATCATGATATAAATTCTGCATGGTCACTTTTCGGGTTAGGTCAGAAAACAAGGTCACACAATAATCTGCGCACTCATCTGCTGTTGGGTTTCCAAGTGGAGACAATTTATCAGCGAACGTGTACATGCCATCAAAGTTTTTAATACCCGAGCCCGCAGAGGTTTTTGTAGGCGCCTGAGAAACCGTGTTTACTCTAATCCCGTTTTTTGCTAATCGACTACCATAGTTCCGCGCAATGCTTTCCAGCAGGGCTTTGGCATCGTTCATGTCGGAATACTTGCTAAAAATTCGCTGCGCACCAATGTACGATAACGCCACTACAGAAGCCCCATCATTCAAGCCCTCTTTGGCGTCTATGTGGTGTAAAATTCGGTGCAGTGATATGGCTGATATATCAAGAGACTGCTGAAACCATTTATAATTAAGGTCGGTATATTCTTTCTTCTTTCGAATATTGGGAGACATCCCGATGGCATGTAATACAAAGTCCACTCCGCCACCAAAATGTTCTTTCGTCTGGTCAACAAGCGACTCAATTTCGTCATCACTAGTAACGTCACACGGGATAATTGGCGCTCCTGTTTCTTCTGAAAGGGCGTTTAATGTGCCTAATCTTAGCGCTATAGGTGCATTTGACAGCACAAACTCAGCCCCTTCCCTTTTACAGGCAAGAGCAATCCTCCACGCAATACTGCGATCATCAAGCGCCCCAAAAATAATTCCTTTCTTTTCTTTTAACAGCCCGTATCCTTCTTTACTCATGTATAATAGATTCTATTAATGATTATGGTAATTAAAATACCACTGTTTTGGCTAAAAAAGAACGGCAAAACACAGCGCTATCTTTTTTAATAATTATCCACATTAATGTTGATAAGCCCATTTTAATACCGTATTTTTTTAGGCTCTAAAACAAACGGGACTTCCTGTATACCATGTTTGAACAATTATCATCCAACTTAGATAAAGCTTTTCAGAGTCTGAAAGGCGAAGCGCGTATCACCGAGGTGAATATCGCTGAGACTGTGCGTGAAATACGCCGGGCATTGTTGGATGCCGATGTCAACTATGAGGTTGCCCGAACGTTTACCGCGGAGGTAAAAGACAAGGTATTGGGATCGGATGTGTTGACCAGTGTTAATCCTGGCCAGCAATTCACCAAAATTGTGTATGACGAATTAGTCGAAACATTTGGTGGAAACCCATCTACAATCAACTTTGCCGACACCCCTCCAACCGTCATTCTCATAGCTGGATTACAAGGTTCTGGTAAAACTACCTTTGCAGGTAAATTAGCCAGATATCTTAAGCAGGAGCATAAAAGGAATCCGCTTCTTGCTGCCGCCGATGTTTATCGCCCTGCTGCCGTAAACCAGTTAAAAACACTTGGATCACAAGTGGATGTTCCCGTGTACTCGATTGAGCAAAAAGATGCCGTTCGAGTCGCCAAAGAAGCCGTATCAATGGCCCGTAGTTTAGCTATGGACACTGTTATTATTGATACCGCTGGGCGTTTACACGTGGACGAAGAGATGATGAACGAAGTTGCAGAAATAAAAGCCCAAATTAACCCTTCAGAAATCCTCTTCGTTGTGGATTCAATGACAGGGCAAGATGCGGTCAATACTGCAAAAGAGTTCAATGAGCGAATTAACTACGATGGAGTAGTACTTACAAAATTAGATGGGGACACCCGAGGGGGAGCTGCGCTCTCTATTAAATCGGTCGTCAACAAACCCATCAAGTTTGTGGGTACGGGTGAAAAGCTAGATGCTTTAAGCCCCTTCTTCCCTGATCGAATGGCCCAAAGAATTTTGGGTATGGGAGATGTTGTATCGTTAGTTGAGCGCGCTCAACGGGAATTTGATGAAAAGGAAGCACAACAGCTTCAAAAGAAAATACGCTCCGATAAATTCGACTTGGAAGATTTTCTCGATCAAATTCAAAAAGTGAAAAAGATGGGAGACTTAGGTGATCTCGTCAAAATGATCCCCGGCGCCAGCAAAGCAATAGAAGATGCAGAAATCAATGATGATGCTTTTAAGCCCGTTGAATCCATTATCTATTCTATGACGCCGGAGGAGCGGCGGAATCCCGAAATATTAAATGGCTCTCGCCGTAGACGTATTGCTAAGGGTTCCGGTAGAACTGTTAAAGAAATAAATGATCTTATAAAACAGTTCGACCAGATGAAGAAAATGATGAAAACCATGTCAAAAATGGGAAAAACAGGACGTGCGCTTCAGGGACTCAAAAATATGTCTCTAGGGCGATAACAAGCATTAAACAACAACTCAACTGAGGATAAATCATTGATTAAAATTAGACTACAACGTAAAGGGCGTATTCGTCGTCCTATTTATCATATCGTAGTTGCTGACAGCCGTTCACCACGCGATGGTCGAATAATAGAGCAGGTTGGCCGTTATGATGGGGTAACTGAAAAAAAAGAAACCACCATTAACGAAGAGCGCATCAGCTATTGGTTAGACAATGGCGCTAAGCCAACCGATGCGGTGGAAAAAATTCTTCGTCACGAAGGTTTTCTTTACAAGCGTCACCTACAAATGTGGGGCAAAAGTGAAGAAGAAATTACTGCAGCACTTGAAGAGTGGAAAGCGGCTCGTGAAGCAAAAGCAAAAACAGAAGTCACACGAAAAGAACAAGTTCGTGCTACTCTAATTGCTGAAGAGAAAGAAGTAAAGAAGCAAATAGAGCAAAAAGCTAGCGCTGCTGCTGCTGAAATGGCTCAAGAAGCCGAAAAAGCTGCTGAAACAGAGGCTGCTGAAACTACCGAAAATGAAGCGTCAGAAGAGTCTGCGCCTGAAGTAGAGGCAGAGGCGAAGGCTGAAGTAGCCACCGAAGAGACCCCTTCTGAAGAAGAGACGGTTGTAGCGGAAGAAACAGCAAGTCCTGATGCAGAAGCTGAGGTAGAAGAAAAAACTGAGGAATCAACTGAGGCGGTTTCTGAGGAAGTAGAATCAACGACTACTGAAGACGCTGCTCCTGTTGAACAGCCTGAAGAAACCAGCGCTGAAACAGAAGTAGAATCCGTAAAAAGCTCCGCCGATATGACGGCCAAAGATGCGGCTGATCATATAGCAGCTACCCCGTTAGAAGACCTTGAGGGTTTTGTGTCTGAAGGTGAAGAGCGTAAAACGGTTTTGGCTGCGTGGGAAGCAAAAAAAGAAGCGTAGTTACCCTTTGAGCTAATCCCATGAGCAACCCAAGCCCTTCTGGATTTATGAGCATTGGTCATATTGACCGCGCCCATGGTCTTCAGGGAGAGGTTAAGGTTATTTGGGAGCTTCCAGACCCCTCTGTTATTCACAATCAGGAAAACTTAGTCGTTTTTCTAAAAAATAATAGAGGTGATTTATACCCTTTGAGAGTTCTGTCTATCCGAACTGAAAATAAACGGAACTCCGTTTTGTTCTTTGTCACTTTTGATCAAATTGCTAATCGGTCGCAAGCCGAGGCTATCCAACATCATCGTTTATTTATTGATACTCATCTATATGATGACTGGACGCATAGTGCTCCAGAAAAAAACAATAATTATGATGGTTTTACTGCCTTCGACGAAAACGGTAAGTTAATTGGTACCATTGTTCCTACCGATACACCAAGTGTTCAACCCTTGGTTCAGGTAGCTACTACTAAAGGGTCTCTACTCATACCCTTAGTTGAGCCCTACCTAGTAGAGATAAATACCACTGAACAAACTATTCAATTCTCGAACGTAGACAACCTCTTAGATTTATGATACGCTTCGACATTATTTCGGCCGTCCCCGCATTATTAAGCGGCCCTTTAGACCACAGTATTGTTAAACGAGCCAAAGATAAAAACCTCGTGGATATTCGTATTCACGACTTGCGAAGCTTTACAAGTGATAAGCATTTAAAAATAGATGACTACCCGTACGGGGGTGATCCAGGGATGGTGCTAAGTCCCCAACCTATTTTTGATTGTATAAAACACCTTTGTGAACAACGCTCGTACGACGAAATAATATTTACAGCGCCAGACGGTATCCCTTTTACCCAGAAAGAAGCAAATACCTTAAGCCTAAAAAAAAATGTTATTGTTCTTTGTGGTCACTACAAAGGAATTGACCAGCGAATCCGAGAGCATCTCATAACAAAAGAGTATAGCATCGGTGATGTTGTTCTCTCCGGGGGTGAATTGCCCGCAATGATGATTGTCGACGCTATTGTCCGACTGTTACCTGGAGCTATAGGCGATGCGGGTAGTGCGCTGAACGATTCGTTTCAAGATGGACTGCTTGAAGCGCCGGTGTATACACGGCCTGCTGATTTTAATGGGTGGCTTGTTCCAGATGTTCTTAGATCGGGTGATCCAAAAAAGATAAAAGCGTGGCAAGATGAGCAATCAATTGAAAAGACAAAGTCTAGACGAAAAGATTTATTAAAAGACGACTAAAAAGATTATTAACTTAACAATAGGTTTAACCCTATTATTTAATACCATTGGTACTATTATGGACAAGCTAAAACTAGTTGAACAAAGCCTAATCAATGACGATATGCCTGCTTTCACTGCAGGTGATACCGTTAATGTGCATTATCGTGTACGTGAAGGTGAAAAAGAACGAATTCAGCAGTATGAAGGTGTTGTATTATCGGAACGCGGTAGCGGACCAAACAAAACTTTCACCGTTCGTAAAATGAGCGGAAGTATTGGTGTCGAGCGTATTTTCCCAATGAACTCTCCTTTTATTGCAAAAATAGAAGTGAAAAAGCACGGAAAAGTTAGACGTTCAAAGCTCTTTTATTTACGTGAATTACGAGGTAAAGCTGCTCGTATCAAAGAAAAAGAGTCTAAATAACACCTCTTTTAATCTCCTAGGTTTCAACTCTTTTCGGGTTGAAACCTTTCTTTATTAACATTCATAGCTCTCACTCATGAATATTATTTTATTTGGCCCACCAGGAGCAGGAAAGGGTACGCAAGCCGAATACATAGTTAACCACTTCGGTTTAGCCCACTTGTCTACCGGAAATATGTTTCGCTCTGCAATCCAAAACAAAACTTCTCTCGGAATTAAAGTAAAATCTATATTAGACGCCGGTGAACTAGTTTCTGATGATGTTGTGGTAGATCTTGTACAAGAAGAAACCACTAAAGATATGTATCTTGCAGGATGTGTTTTTGATGGTTTTCCACGAACGGTGGCTCAAGCAGAATCTTTCGATCACATGCTGGCGAATAAAAACACCGCTGTTGATGCCCTTATATCGTTAGTGGTTCCTGAAGAAGAACTAATAAATAGAATCCTTTCTCGTGGCCAGGGTCGTTCTGACGACACAGTAGTAGGTGTTAAAAACAGATTGACTGTTTATGAAAACGAAACAAAACCTGTTTTAGATTATTACGAAAAACAAGGATTAGTTAACTTTATTGATGGTACAGGTTCGGTTGAATCTGTATTTGAACGAATTAAAAATGTGATCTAGTTAGATTCGATTTTTTCTAAAATCTGTTTTCTGTGTTTCTTATATGCCTTAACTCCTAAGCCGTATATTTCTTTTGCTCTAAAAAAATCTAAGGTTTGAGCCATTTTTCTGGGTAATCGAATTAACAATTCAGGTTCATATTTGTCAATAATTAACTCATTTAGCTTGTTTTGTGACAATATGAATGTAGTTTCCATTAATTGTAATAAAGAGAGTGTTTGTTCCTCCTCTATCTTATCATCCTTTTTTTCTTTATTCGTTTGTTGTAAATAACTTGGAATAATTCTCTCAAACCAATGCGGAATAGGGTTTTTCTCCTCATTATTTACTTCTTTTAATATAAATAAAGGGTCTTTTGGTCCACTTAAATCAATGGCTAAAACGACACTCTCTTCTTTTCGAACGGCTAGGTTTAATGGTAATGGGTTAGTCACACCGCCATCGATGAGTACGTAGCTTTCGGTTCTATGAGGGATAATAAATCCGGGAATGGCAACAGAACCCGTAATACTTGGTATAAATCACCCTTAGTAAAGTAGATCTCTTTCCCTGATTTTATATCCAAAGCCACAGCGGTAAAAGGAATATCAAACTCTTCAATTAACAACTCGCTCGTCATTTCTCTATGCTTATCAAATATTTTATCTCCTTTAATAAAACCCTCTTTTGTTAAGGTAAAATCCATCAACTCAAAAACATCATTTTTACTCAGGCTAAGCAACCATTCTTTATATTCTTCCAAATGACCTGCAGCAAAAATACCACCAATAACCGCGCCCATAGAACATCCATAAATAGCCTCTATTTCTATACCATCTTTAACTAACCCTTCTATAATAGCTATATGTGCTATCCCTCTAGCACCACCACTACCTAAAACGAGTTGAACTTTTTTCATTCCTAATTACTCTTTTTCCACTAAAATTGTTACGGGTCCATCGTTGGTTAATTCAACCTTCATATCAGCACCAAAACTTCCCGTTTCTATGTTTAATGTAGTTTGTTTACGGGCATATTCTATAAAGTAGTTATATAGATTTTCTGCTAATATTGGTTCCGCTGCTTCAATAAAACTAGGTCTTGTCCCTTTTTTTACCGAGGCATATAACGTGAATTGGGATATAATTAATAACTCCCCTTGAACATCTTCTACTGAATTATTCATTTTCCCTTCTTGATCTGTAAAGATGCGTAGTTTTGCAATTTTTTTAACAACCCATTCAATCTTTTCAAACGTATCACTGTCAGCAAAGCCAATAAAAATAACCAAGCCTTTATTAATAGAGCCTTTTGTTATTCCATTTATATGAACTTTTGCATTTGTGACGCGCTGTATTAAAGCTTTCATAGTCTTTCATTTTGTGGATAGGGGTGTGGATATCTTTCTCATAAGTAATGGATAATTCAAAGTAGTTATATTTATCCACTCCTTTCCACACTTTATTTTACTTATCCACTAGTTATACCAATTACATTTTGTGTTGATTTTTTATGAAGGTGTATATGTACAAAACAGGTACTAAAGTGTACAAGTTTATACAAAAGTATTGTGTTGTTTAGGAAGTACTCTTTAAAGAAGTTTAGAGAGCTTTATTTAATCGAAAGTTCTCCACCTTTTTATCAACAATCTATCCTCATCATTCAACTAAATAAGTATAAAATTATTATCAACATGTCCACACTGCCTACTATATACTACTATATATATACATCTAATCATCATTAATAAGACCTTGTGGAAAAAAACTAAAAATCTCTTTCTAAGAAGATTTTGAAAGATGGTATATTTAGGAACTGAAAAAAAACTGATTTGAAAAACATGAAAAAAAAACCCTTTACATATAAAGACTCAGGTGTTGATATAAAAGCCGGAGAAGAGTTAGTCCATTCGATTAAAGATCTTGTAAAAGAAACACATGGGGTTGAGGTTTTGAGTAATATTGGTGGCTTTGGTGGTTTTTTTAAACCAAATCTAACCACGATTAAAAATCCAGTTTTTGTGAGTTCTGTTGACGGTGTAGGAACGAAACTCATCGTAGCATATAAGGCTCAAAAATATGACACGGTTGGTCAAGATCTTGTAAATCATTGTATCAATGATATTGCTGTTTGTGGAGCTACCCCTTTATTTTTTCTTGATTACTTTTCAACAGGAAAGTTAGAACAGAAGACAGGTGTAGAAGTGATAAAAGGTTTTGCGACAGCTTGTAAGGAGAATAATGTAGCATTAATTGGTGGTGAAACAGCTGAAATGCCTGATATTTACAAACCAGGTGAGTTTGACTTAGCCGGAACTATTGTTGGAATAGTGGATGAAAATGAAATTATTAACGGTGATCAAATAAA
>NTKP01000006.1 GCA_002457365.1 Rhodothermaeota bacterium MED-G12 | reverse complement strand
TAAAAAAGTAAAGGGTATATCGATATAAAAAGTGCTGCCGATCGATCTCCAAACCATAACAGAGTAACTACACCCAGCACTAAGGTGCTAATAGCTAATGTTATGTGAGCCTGCTTAAACATCTTAAGATAAGCCTCTATATCGATTTGCTCTCTTTGCTCTTTAGACATTGTATTATAGCCAGCTAATAAGTATTGCGCATTATCTTTAGTCAGAATGAACGCTAAGGATCCAAAAATTAGGCTAACACCGATAATAACATATATCATAATTTGACCTATGTTAAGTAAAGATATAGATTGCTAAATGGTAAATCATTTTCTCTATTAATACAATGAATCCTGTGATTCAACCACACACTAAAATATTTCTACTTACCAGCATAATAACTTTATATGGGTGTATCACCCCCACTTATATCCCGTATGACAATAGTTCGCAAGTACCTAAAGACGAAAACTTTGAGGTGAAGGTGTACAACCAAGAACAATTAAATAGTGATGAATATAAAATCATTGGTGAAATTTCTGTGGAAGGATGTAGCTGTGAAATAGAGAAGATGCTCAAAGAAATTAAAGACAAAGTAAGACAAGAAGGGGGCGAAGCGATAATAGATCTGAGTTTAGGTGACGGTGTAGGCGGTAGGATAAGTACGGATATGTACCTTATTTCAGGAAAGGTGATCGTTTTCATCAAAAATAAGGTGCTGCAATGAGAGATTTTTTTATCCGATCTCAAAAAATACGATGGATCTGCTTTACCATACTACTTTCTGTCTACGTACTCTTTACACAGGATGATGTAGTTTATGTACTTTTAAGGGTGTTTTTCATGTGCGTGGTTGGGTATTATTTGGAAAGAATGATAACCGATAGTTATGCTGAAGAGTGATATTGGGGCAACACGTTATGGATAGATTTCATGGCATTTTCAAGTTGTCCCACGGTTGTCCCAATTTTCCTCATCTCCCTCAAACAAAAAAACCCTGAAAGTCAATAAATTACTGACAAGCAAGGTTTTATAATGGTGGGACCGGGCGGAATTGAACCGCCGACACACGGATTTTCAGTCCGTTGCTCTACCAACTGAGCTACAGTCCCAACCGAAAGGATGGCAAATATACACCCTTTAGCTTGGAGAAACAATACACAAGCCTAAGATTCCTTAATATCCCGCAAATGAATCTGTATGGAGGTGTTGCCATTCCAGGTGTTTTCTTCCAGCTCATAGGCAATGTCAAAGGGTTTTCCGTCCCTCACTATGGGCATTAAATCATGCATATTGAACCCAATCGCATCAAAAGTGGGAGAGCCTTCCTGCTTTAATCGAAGTTTCAAGTGCCCATTCCCAACTATGGTCGGTACTCCAACCGCGCTTAACGCCTTACTAGTAAACAAGGGTTTCGTATTCGCTGGGCCAAATGGTTGAAACTGATGCAGCAATTTCCAGAACTTTCCATCGATCTCTGCCAGGTTTATTTCTGCATCAACCAGTAATTCAGCTTCAAAGGAGCTTCCAGAGAGTTCTTCTACGGCCTTGCTGTTCATTCGTTTTCGGAATTCTTTTAGCACGCCATCCTTTAAGGTCAAACCAGCTGCGTATTCATGCCCACCAAATTGCTCCAGTAAGTCATCGCACTCCCGAATTGCTTCGTAAATGTTAAATCCACGGATACTTCTGGCAGAGCCTTTGATCTTTCCATCGACCTCACTGAGCATAATGGCTGGCCTATGGTATTGGTCCACCAAACGGGAAGCCACAATGCCTATGACCCCTAAGTGCCAATCCGGGTTAAATAGCACCAGTGCCGAGATCCGATCCATATTCAGCTGCTCTTCAATCTGTTCGACCGCTTCATTCATGGTGGTGGTATCGGTATCGCGCCGCTTCGCATTAATTCCTTCCAATTCTCTGGCCATTAAGTTGGCCTCGGGCTCATCCTTGGCAATTAATAACTTCACTGCCGTGGACGCATCTCCCATCCGACCCGCTGCATTGATTCGTGGGCCAATGGAAAACACAATTTTTTTGGTATCCAATTCGGCTTGTGGCACCCGTATTAGGTTCATCAGGGCCTGAATTCCGACTCTAGGGTTCGTTCTGAGCCGCTCTAATCCAGCCCACATCAATATTCGATTTTCATCGATAATGGGCACGATATCCGATGCTATGGAAACGGCCAGTAGATCCAAATAATCATAGGCTTCCTTCGCAGGAAGCCCCAAACGGGCTAGAGTAGCCTGAACCAATTTAAAACCAACCCCCGCTCCTGACAATCCATCAAATGGATAGGAGCAGTCTTCTCGTTTAGGATCTAAGACGGCATACGCATTGGGCAACGCAGCTCCTACCGTATGGTGATCACATATAATGAGATCCATACCCAAGGCTTTGATTTCCTCGGCTTCGTCAATGGCAGTAATACCACAATCCACCGATACAATGACCTGCGCGCCCATCTCATGAGCATACTGCACGCCCTCTGGGTTAATCCCATATCCCTCTTTAAACCGATGGGGAATATAATAGTCCACCACCACTCCGAATTCCTTTAGGAAGGAATAGACAATAGCCGTTGCGGTGGTACCATCAACATCATAATCCCCGTACACTAGTACTTTTTCGTTAGAACGAATAGCTAAGGAAAGACGCTCGGACGCTCGATCCATGTCTTTCATTAGAAAAGGATCGTACAGTTCGTTTAAGGATGGTCGGAAAAATTGTTTTGCATTTTCAAAGCTTGAAATACCCCGTATTGCCAATAGTCGAGCTATGGATTCCGGAACGTTGAGCATATCCATTAAAGTGGATATAGCTTCCTCCTGTTCCGGCTGTGTAATGACCCAGCGGAATGACATAGTTATGGTTTCCTTTATTTTTATTTTTATTCATAAGAGGTGCATTGGCTGTCACACCAATTGACCAGTTCAAACTATATTATTTGAATTATACTTTATTCCACACTCAGATACTAAGTAAACCTCGAGGCTTTTTGGTATATTTACAAAAATACCATCTTCTAAGATCCATCCTTTATGAGCGACGCTTTTACACTGTTCGGAAAGGCTACCGAAATTTCTTCCGGGCTTTTTTATACTCCTGTGCACACAGCTGCTACAGCCGCACATGAACAAGTCGTTTATTTCAAGGATGAAAAAACAGGACTCCAAGCCATCATCGCCATTCACGACACCACATTTGGACCCTCTTTAGGTGGCACCAGGATGTGGCCATATCCTAATCTTGAAGCCGCTCTGGATGATGTACTCCGGCTTTCAAAAGGCATGACCTACAAAGCAGCTATTTCCGGACTTAATCAAGGAGGAGGAAAAGCGGTCATCATAGGAGATTCAAGAACCGATAAATCCGAGGAACTGTTTCGAGCCTTCGGACGATGTGTAGATTTTCTATCTGGGCAATACATCACCGCTGAGGATGTGGGTATGGACGAAGAAAATATGGCTTGGGTGCATCAAGAGACCCCTCACGTTACCGGACTACCCAAGCATTTAGGCGGCAGTGGGGATCCCTCTCCCTTTACTGCGCTTGGAGTTTATGTAAGCATGAAGGCTTCCATGCAATACGCAACAGGCCAAGATAGTTTGGAAGGAAAGAAAATCGCCATACAAGGCGCCGGACATGTAGCGTCCTATTTAGCTAAGCACCTCCAAAAAGAAGGCGCAATACTCTACATTTCTGACATATATCCCGAAAAGGCCGAAGGACTGGCTGCAGAAGTAGGGGCGGAAATCCTTGCCCCTGAACATATTCTTTCTCACCGGGTCGACATACTAAGCCCCTGCGCACTGGGTGGGGTGATCAATGACGATACGCTGGACCATTTAGCTTGTGACTTTATCGTGGGTGGCGCAAATAATATCCTCCGCGAAGAAGTGCACGGCCAACGGTTGAAAGAAAAATCCATCCTTTACGCGCCCGATTATGTGGTAAATGCAGGGGGTATCATTAATATTTCGAATGAAATAGGTGGGTATAATCCCGAAAGAGCTGCCGAACAAACCCGCGAAATTTATGACACCCTGCTAGAGGTCTTTGACTATGCAGAAAAACACAATCTAACCCCCAATTTAGCGAGTAACCAACTTGTAGAACAGCGTTTAGCCAACGCTCAAAAATAATCATGAGTATTACTAAAGAAGACTTCTTATTCAAAGACCGAATGGTTAAAGGAATAACCAAAGACGGACATTTCAAACTCTCCGTGGTTAAAACAACCGCGCTAGTTAAAGAAGCCAGAGACCGGCATGGTTTATCCCTCCTAGCCACCGTAATTCTAGGTAAAACACTAACAGCTGCGGCTTTATTAGCTTCCGAATTAAAAAAAGAAGAACGCATACAGGTACGCCTCGATGGTAGTGGTCCCCTTCAATATGTAGTTGCAGAAGCAAACAGTTTAGGAGAGGTTCGAGGGTATGTAGGGAATCCTAGCGCCGAACTAGCCTACGATGACCCGGATGTATCGTTGTCCGACGGTATAGGTTTAGGTGTGCTCAGCTTAACTAAGGTACTTTATAATGAGGCCGAACCCAGAACCAGTACTATCGAATTAATTGCTGGGGATGTAACCCGAGATATTGCTCACTATTTGGCACAGTCCGAGCAGGTTCCCTCTGCGGTCATGCTGGATATTGGAATTACCGAAGACGGCGCCATATCCGAAGCTGGAGGCCTTCTTCTGCAGCGACTTCCCGACGCACCAGATGGACAAATTGATATGCTCCAGGAGCGATTAGCTTCGTTTCAACCCATCGATCAATTGCTCTCGGAAAAAGTATACATCGATGATATTATGCACCGTTCCGTCTCACCTATACAGGTAAAAGAGCTTGGTCGGAATCCTGTCGATTTCTTTTGTAGATGCTCTCGCAAGCGATTTTTAGGCGCATTGACTATGCTTAGTCTTGAAGATTTAGAAGATCTAAAGGATGATGGGCAAGAAATTGTTTGTCATTTTTGTAACAACAAAGAATACATCTCTGCTCAAGAAATCCGAGGATTAATCACCAAGGCAAAAGCGCAGCGCAATTAAACGGCAAAGCTTTCGCCGCATCCACAGTTATCGGTAGCATTGGGATTGTCAAACACAAAGCCGCGAGCATCCAGCCCATCGGGATAATCGATACTAATCCCTTCTAAGTACATCAGATGTTCTTCTTTTACGATAATCTCTACATCAAAACTAGCGTATACCCGGTCTTCATCGCTTCGGTGGTCCAGACCTAATTTGTAACTAAGACCTGAGCAGCCACCTCCTTCTACCGCAACACGCAAATAAAGCTCAGATTCCAAGCCTTCTTGCTCCACTATCTTTTTAACTTGCCGGGCAGCTCGTTCAGTAAGCACAATGGGTCGAGCGGTTTCTGGATCAAAATCATCTGCATTTTGTAATCCTTTATCCATGAGGCTTTGATCGGCGGCGGAACTCTCCGAAGCGTCCTCCTCATCCAAGTCAATTAATGACGCAATTACGTCATCCAATGAATCTTGTAATGATTCATCCGCTCTCGATTTTTCTTCACTCTCAAGCCTAGACGTGTTGTTTGTGTTATTCTCTTGGTTCATCATAATTAAACTTACGTAGATTTTACGGAAAATGTGTAGTGTGCTTTGCCGTCTTTTTCGAAGAAGTCCAATACCCCCGCACTTACCAAATTCACCAAAATTTTAGTCGCTCTATAGCTGTTGATATAAGCAACATTGGAAAAATCTGACACAGTAATGACGCTGTATTCCTTTAAATAGCGAAACAATATTTGCTCTTTCTCTCCATATTCAAATGTTACACCCTGAGGCGCTCCGCCCTGCTTGAGAACTTGGATATATTCATCACTTGCCTCCACACTGGCATCATTTACCCGAACAAATACCTTTCGTAATTTATTGGACTTTCCTGCCTTCACCTGTACCGGCTTTTCAGGCGATTCAGGCACGCCTACAATAAGGATGTCTCGCTGTCCCATTTGAAATAATTCAAGCGTAATGTCTACTGGGGGAATACATTCTTCTTCGGCTGCTTTTTTTAACCAAAACTCCTCTTCTAAGTAGGTCTCTAATCCTATAAGTTCTCCTCTGTCACCTACTCCAACCAATATGATCCCACCTTCTGTATTAGCAAAAGCTGCAATTTCACGCGCCAATTTTTCGGGTGATGCGACTTTCTGCTTAAACTCCAAAAAGGAAGATTCCCCTCGCTCAACCAAATTGATCAAGTCGGCTTTTGACATAGAACTAAGCGTGGTTGTACCCGAATACTTCAGGTACTGTTCGTATTCCTTCATGAATAAATATCCTGTAGACCTTCTTGCTTAGGATCACGATTCATCAACTGAGTCATTGCATCAATGGGATTTACCCCTTCGAAAAGAACCTGATACACCGCCGTAGTAATGGGCATTTCCACGGAGTTTTTTTGTGCCCAAAAGTATACTGCTTGGGTGGTTTTAACGCCTTCGGCTACCATTTCCATTCCACCTATAATCTCTTCAAGGCTCTTCCCTTCTCCGATGAGTTGCCCTAAACGGCGGTTACGACTATGAGGAGAGGTGCAGGTTACAATTAAATCCCCCATTCCAGTAAGCCCAGAAAACGTATCGGTATGTGCCCCAAAATAAGCACCCATCCGCTTCATTTCGTGCAATCCTCGTGTAATGAGTGCCGCTTTGGTATTATCTCCCCAGCCCGCACCATCAATAACACCGGCGGCAATAGCCATAATATTTTTAACTGAGCCCCCTACTTCCACTCCCGCCACGTCATTATTCACGTAAATACGGAACATCGGCGTCATACACGTATCCTGAATATAGGTAGCCGTCCGTGTAGAATAGGATGTTGCTACAACGGTAGTTGGTTTTTGATGAGCCACTTCTTCGGCATGGCTCGGCCCGGATAACACTCCAATCCGATCAGAGCTTATCACGCCATCAAGTACATGGACCAGTACCTGTGACATTGTTTTAAAGCTATCCTTTTCAATGCCTTTTGATACTGTTATAACGACCTCGTTGCCGCTTAGCAAGGGCTTTATGCGACTAGCCATATCACCTAAGGTATGCGAGGGTGTAGCCAAGACCAATAAGTCTTTTTCTTGTACAAGCTCCGAAAGCTCCTCTACCGCATAAACCGAATCGGGTAATACTAGATCCGACAAGTAACTTGGATTTACGTGGTGGGCGTTTATGTGCGCAACAATTTCTGGCTCTCTTGCCCAAACATGAACTTGGTTCCCCGCCTCATAGAATACCTTTGCTAAAGCCGTTCCAAAACTACCTGCGCCAATAATCCCAATACGTTGTTTGCTCATAATTAGCTTTTAATTCACCTTCGCTGTGCTCGCTTCAGTCTTTGCCAGGGTCGTTGCCTTAGCACCAACTTTACTTTCTGTACCCGCCATTAACCGGCCAATATTGGCTTTGTGTTTATAAATGATTCCAAATGCTATAATGGCCGCAAACATAATAATGCTTCCATCCACATACCAATCTAACCCAAAGCGCATAATTAATAAGGTAATAGGATAAATCCCTGTAGCAATGATAGAGGCTAATGAAACATACCGAGTGGACCACACAATAAGTCCAAACAAAGTAAACGAAATCCCAATGGATATAGGTTCGATCCCAAAAAGCATTCCGCAAGCGGTTGCAGCGCCCTTTCCTCCCTTAAATCCCGCGAAAACCGGGAACATATGACCACCCACAGCTGCCATCCCACAAGATATAGCGAGAAATGCTTCAACATCCCAGTTCGGGGGGGCCAAAGGTCCACTAAACCAAAGAAAGGCTAAGCCGCTAATCCAAAATGAGCTGACAAAGCCTTTCATGAAATCCAACACAAACACCGTCACCCCAAAAGGCACTCCTAACACTCGAAATGTATTGGTTGTACCTGCATTTCCGCTTCCGTGTTCTCGTACATCGATTCCTTTAAAGCCCTTACCCACCCAAATTGCAGAGGGTATAGAGCCTAACAAATAACTTATAAAAAGTACCGTTACGGTTGCGGCCATTTCAATTCCGACTAATTAATAAACACAGAAGCCTGTCACATTACACGTGACGCTCGGCATGATACGAAGAACGAACCAAAGGACCACTCTCTACATGTTCAATACCTAAGTGCTCACCGATTTCTTTGTATTCGGCAAACTGATCCGGATGAATCCAATCTTTCACGGGATGATGCATTTTAGTCGGCTGCATATACTGCCCAATGGTAAGCACGTCTACTTGATGATTCGCGCAATCCTGCATGAGCTCGATCACCTGCTCTCTGGTTTCACCCAGACCCACCATAATACCTGTTTTAGAACGAATACCTGCCTCTTTTGTGCGCAACAATAAATCCAAAGACCGTTGATATTTGGCTTGTGGGCGCACTCTTCGATACAGCGCAGGAACGGTTTCTAAATTATGACTCAACACATCGGGAGGAGTATCCAGCACAATTTGCAAGGTTTCCCAATCACCCTTAAAGTCAGGAATAAGAGACTCAATGGTCACTCCGGGAATTATGCGTCGTAATTCGGTATGGGTAGCGGCAAAAATAGGGGCTCCTCCATCCTTTCGATCGTCACGATTTATGGAAGTTAAAACAATATGTTTTAAACCCATTTTACGAGCAGCATCCGCTACTCGAAGCGGCTCTTCCCAATCCAATTCAGCCGGCGGTCTCCCTGTTTTAATCGCACAAAATGCGCACGAGCGGGTACACACATCACCCAGAAGCATAAAAGTAGCCGTTCCAGCTCCCCAGCACTCGCCCATGTTAGGACAACGGGCCTCAGAGCAAACCGTATTCAACTTATGCTCGTTTATGGTGTCGAGTACTTCTTTAAATTTTTCTCCGGAAGGAAGCTTTACGCGTAACCAGTCTGGTCTTCTTTGAGTAGTAGCTCGATCTACTACATTCAATTCTTTTATCATAATCTTGCTCCTTGCTGCTGCGTCCTGTTACGGACGGCAATTAAACCTACTAACGGCCCACCATGTGGCGCATACTATATTAAAAATACGAAATTTTATCGTCTAGTTCTTTGGTGGTACCAGCCCAGTGGGCTCGCACCTGAAACACTTCCTCAAAACATTGAACTATTTGTTTTTTAACCGAATCCATGGAGACTTCCGTTCCTAACTCTACCTGCATGCTGGTAACCTGCTTGTCTTGGATGCCACAGGGGACGATATGGGAAAAGTAATCCAAATTAGTAGCTACATTCAAAGCGAAGCCATGCATGGTTACCCACCTGGAGGATCGAATACCCATAGCTGCAATTTTACGGTCCTCAAGCCAAACTCCAGTTTGCCCCTCTGCCCTACCCGCTTTAAGTCCGTAATGCGCTAAGGCTTTAATAAGCACTTCCTCTAAATAGCGAAGATACTTATGTATGTCGGTAAAATGTCGATCCAAATCTAATACTGGATAGCCCACAATCTGCCCAGGGCCATGGTAGGTAATATCCCCTCCACGATCTACTGGAACAAAATCCGCGTCCAGATCATGAAGCTCCGTTACTGAACGCAACAAATGCTCAGCATTCCCACTTTTGCCCAAGGTATACACATGGGGGTGTTCGACAAAAAGCAGCATATCCGCCAAATCGTCGTCGGTATATTGGGTGTGTTCCGGGTTTCTCTTTTGCTGAATAAGCGCTTCTTGAAGTTGCTTCTGAAGATCCCAAACACTGCGATACGCAACTCGTTCTAGGTCATAAACCTCTAATATAGAACGAGCGTCCGCAGCTTCACCCTTCATGACATTGTCTTTGAGTTACCGGCTTAATGTTTCACTGGGGTGCCCAAATGGACCCCTTCATTATATGCCTCAGCTACCGCTTCCATTACCGCCTCAGAAAGAGTAGGGTGTGGATGCACGGCGCTGATAATTTCATGACCGGTGGTTTCCAGGTCTATTGCAACTACTGCCTCTGCAATCATTTCTGTGACACCAAAACCAATCATATGACAACCTAACCACTCGCCGTACTTAGCGTCAAAGATTACTTTTACAAAACCTTCTTCGTGCCCTAGCGCCGTTGCTTTACCACTGGCAGACAATGGGAACTTACCTACTTTTACCTCATATCCTGCTTCCTTAGCAGCAGCTTCGGTCATCCCAACAGAAGCAACTTGTGGCTCACAGTACGTACAACCAGGAATATTTTTGTAATTAATCGCTTTCGGATGTTTACCCGCCAATTGCTCAACAAGTACAATGGCTTCATGAGAAGCTTTATGAGCCAACCAAGGGGCTCCAATAATATCACCCACTGCATAGATACCCTCGACTCCAGTAGAATAGGTCGATCGGTCAACAACTATGGCTCCTCGTTCTATTTTAACACCAATTTCTTCTAAGCCCAATCCTTCCACATTACCTGTTACACCAACAGCTGAAAGTACCACATCCGCTTCAACTATCTGTTCGCCTTTTTTGGTATTAATCGTTACCTCAACGCCTTTTCCTTTTTTGGTCACTGATTCAACCGTACTCTCGGTGAGGATATTAATGCCTTTCTTCTTATAGATTTTACCCAATTCTCTTCCAACATCAGCATCTTCGACAGGAACTAAGTTCTTTTGTAATTCTACTAGTGTAACCTCTGTGCCAATAGTGTGGTAGAAATAGGCAAACTCTACCCCAATGGCACCAGCCCCAACAATAACCATTTTCTTCGGTTGCTTTTCCATGGTCATTGCGGCTTCCGAATCGATGATCATTTTTCCATCAATGGGAAGATTAGGTAGCACACGTGGCCTGGCTCCTGTAGCAATGATAAAATGCTTTGCTTTAATTCGTTCGGTTTCTTTCCCCGATTCGTCCTGAACCTGTAATTCATTTTTAGAAGCAAAAACCCCTGTACCCATAAATACCTGGATTTTGTTGGCCTTCATCAAGAACTGAACCCCTTTACTCATTTTATTAGCCACACCGCGGCTACGTTTAACCATTCCACCGAAATCTGCTTTAGATCCGCTCACCTCAATTCCATAATCCGAAGCGTGTTGAATGGACTCGAGTACCTCAGCGGAGCGCAATAGAGCTTTGGTTGGTATACATCCAATATTTAAACAAACCCCACCGAGATGTCGTTTTTCTATAATTGCAGTAGAAAAGCCAAGTTGTGAAGCTCTAATTGCAGCTACATAACCACCAGGGCCTGAGCCGATTACACATACATCAAATTCTTTAGCCATAATATTCTTTCTTCGATTGGGTTTGTATTTACCTCATTTGATTGGGTTTGGGTTATCGGAACCGCCTAACGTAGATACCTATATGACCCGATTACCCCCAAAATGACAAGGATTATTGAGAAACATTATTCATTTTTAAATATAAGGCATTTCTAGTTGATAGTCATATGGGATTCCCACGAAAATCCTGAACCTACTGCTTGATGTATTTGGCAAATCTTTGGTATACTGAGATACAATATTTGAATGTAGAAAAACATAGGCCTATGAACCCCCATCCCTTTTTGTCTGAGAGTTTATCACAGAAAAGACCACCCAGTTTTGCTAAACTAGCACGCTTGGAGCCTCGCGATTGTGCATTTGTTTGGGAGATCCACCGTGTGATTCGACAAAGTCTTCGCTATGGACTCACTATCGCATTTTGTATTGCTTTCTTGGGAGGAAAGCCCACGCATGCACAATCCACAATATCTTCTGCGCCATCCTCTGAAATCAATGATCGTATGCCAGACGACATTCAGCGCCGCATTGCGTTAATAGTTAGCCAATACAACGACATGGGATGGGACTTAAGTGAGTATCTTGCCGATGATAGGTTTCAGTACATCGAGGGAATTACCGAAAAATTTACCCGTTCTGCCGAGCGTCGAATCGAAAGTTTTGAGGATTATAAAGAAATACTAGCCTACGAAATAAAGAAAAATAAATTAGCCGAATTCTATACCACCTACTCCGCTGAGCTACTTGCTGCGGAAAAAGAATTTGGTATCCCCAAAGAAATTATCATGGGTATTTTAGGGGTGGAATCTGAATTTGGCCGCTACAAAGGTAGTTACAATCCGCTTAATGCCTACATCTCCATGATGGCAGAAGATTATAGGTACAGTTTTGCCGAGGCACAACTTATCGAATTGCTACGTTTTTGTAAGCGAACCGGGCTGGATATAATGAGCTTACAATCCAGTTATGCAGGGGCTATGTCCTATGCCCAATTTATCCCGTATTCGTTAAACAGATGGTGGAAAAACAGCGAAGGACAAGGACTGTATCATATGCCCGACAACATTCGCTCAGTGGCAAATTATTTAGCTCACTTTACCGAGATAGAAGGGAATGTCAAAGATGCAATTTTACGCTACAATACGAGCTCACTGTATCAACAGGCGGTACTTTCTTTAGCTGAAGATGCTAAGCTGGTAATTCCTTAGTCATATACCACCACCGAGGCTCACCAAACTCGAAACCCTCGCGCTCATATAATTTCTTAGCAGGATTATCTTCCCGCACCTCCAGCGTTATCTTAGAACAGTCACGCCGCTCGGCCTCTTCTTGAACATAATCTAGGAGTTTTGTTCCCACACCCAGACCGCGTGCATCGGGATGCACCACCAAGTCGTGAATTTTAAGGGTTTGTTTAGCAGTAAAGGTTGAAAAGCCTAAAAAGGCCGTCACCAAACCAATGGGTTGTTCGTCCTTAAACGCCAAAAAAACCAAGGTAGTTGGATGCTTTCTTAGCTCTTGAATGACGTCTTTTTTGATACCCTGTTCAAGGAGTTCATTTTGACCCATTTTATCTTTAGAAAACAGGTTTAATAGGTTAATAATTGCTTGCGTATGTTTTTTTAGATCTAGATTGGCAAGCTCTATCGTAAGCGTGCTCATTACTGGATCTTTAGTTGAAGACATGTGTCTTTGTTTTTTTTGGGTTAACCTTGCTTAAACTTAAATAGGTGCTGGGCTCCGATTTTTTCCTCGGCCTGTTGAAGGGCGTACATAGAGTCAAAAAGAACAATTGGATTTTCTTCCATGTCCTTTGTTACATGGGTTGAGTAGGCCGATTCCAACTTCGAAATTATATCGGCTCTATCGTTAGGTAACCATCTAGCGCAGTGATAGGCAACGGGTGTTTTAACCAGATCTACATTGTACTCTTCTCTCATTCTATGTTCTACTACTTCGAACTGCAAAACCCCCACGGTACCTAATAGAAGTTCATTTCCCACTCCATTAGGTACTTCAAACACGTGGACTACTCCTTCTTCAGAAAGCTGCTGCAAGCCTTCCCTTAATTGTTTCCGTTTAAAAGGATCTTTGGTAGCAACTTTTTGAAAATGCTCCGGAGTAAAAAGGGGAATAATGTCAAATTGAACAGGATTCTTAGCATAGACTGTTGTTCCAATACGAAAATCTCCAGGATTAAAAATGGACACAATATCACCTGGGTAAGCTTCTTCTAACAACTGCCGGTCGTCCCCCATAAGGGTATGTGGCGTGGCCAATTTTAATTTCTTTCCTGTATGTGCGACCACTACATCCTGCCCTCTCACAAATTTTCCTGATGCGATGCGAATAAAGGCCGCACAGTCCCTATGGCCTGGATTCATATTGGCCTGCATCTTAAAAATAAAACCAGAAAATTCGTCTTCTAATCCTCGTTTCTCTCCCTTGGAGTACTCATAGCCTTGAGGTGGTGGGGCCAAGCGGTGGAAATAATGCAAGAATACATCCAAGCCAAAATTATTTAATGCACTCCCGAAAAAAACAGGGGTTACTTTACCCGCATTATAAAGATCCTGATCCATGCTTTCATACATGTCGTCAATAAGCATTAGCTCTTCTAAAAATGCCTCTTTCTCTAGATCGGATAAATTACTTCTATCTAATGCCTCTTCTGGGCTAACTAATTCCGTTATTGCCTTCTTGGCTCCATGATCGGCTTTTTCGTACACATGTACTTTTTTCGCCTGAACATCATAAATACCTTGAAATTTTTGCCCATATCCCATAGGCCAACTTGCGGGAACAGCCTCAATTCCAAGCTTGTTCTCTATATTACTGAGTACTTCCAATGGTTCCATCCCGGGACGATCACACTTGTTTACAAAGGTGATCACCGGAACTTCACGCAACTTACACACTTCAAACAGCTTTTCAGTTTGTTCCTCGACTCCTTTAGCCACATCGATGACCATTAGCCCAGAATCGGCGGCCACCAACGTGCGAAGGGTATCCTCAGAGAAGTCCTTGTGACCTGGAGTGTCTAATAAATTATACTTAATACCATCCTTTTCGAAGCGCATAACCGAAGAGGTTACCGATATACCTCTCTCTTTTTCAATGGCCATCCAATCTGAAGCGGCATGATGGGAGGCCTTACGAGCACGCACAGAACCCGCTTCATGAATAGCTCCACCATACAACAATAGCTTTTCGGTGAGAGTCGTCTTACCTGCATCTGGGTGTGATATAATCGCAAACGTACGCCGCTTTAAGGCCTCGGTAGAAATACTTGTATCGGCGGTAGCCGTTGTGCTCATGAAGCTTTGATTAAATTAAAAGCGTAAAATACGACCTTTTTCTACCTAATTCAGCAACATACGCTTAATTTTACTCACCTAAGCTATATAACCCACTAAACCGCTTCCCCTTCCACTAATCCCAGAAGACTTTTTAACTCCTGTACCTGGTCATGCTCCTCGTTTCTCTCGTAACTATGCATTAAATTTCTAATACAACGAGCTAAAATGTCTATATCAGAGGCCATCTTGAAATGTTCCGGCTTTGGTGTGACGTTGTTCTTTTTTAAAAAGAAGTAGCACTGGTCGTAGCTTACCTCAGCCCCCTGATCATAAGGGTCGATAAGTTGTTCTTCTTTTTCACCGACAAAGGCCAACATGAAGTGAATAGGCATGTTCACACCAAAAACAGGTAATTGAAGACGTCGCGCTATAAACATTGCTACTAAACTCAGTGATATTGGTAGCCCCTTTCTGCGCTCAATAACCTGATCAATAAACCCGTTGGCTGGATTATGATAATCCTTATTGTCCCCCCTGAAATTCAAATCCTCAAAGATAAATTTCATAAGGATGCGCATTTTTTCCCTCTCACTTCGTTTGTACCGCAAGCTAGGACGTATCATATCTGCGAAATGATCCAGGATTTTTACATACTCGGATTCTCGTAAGGTTGGGTGACCAAACCGTGCAAGCGTGATAACAGCCCGTTCCAGTTGCGCGCGGTTACCTATACCTTCCAGCAGAAGCTCTGCAAAATCTCCCTTAAGCGTGGAAAAAGTGAGTTTATGAAGTACCTCTTTCGCTCGCTTTTTTTCTTCTTTATCCTTGGTTTGGACACGTATCTGGTCTAGCAAGGGTACGGCACGATCCCCTAACTCCATAAACCGAAGCTGGACTTGCTCCTGAACAAAAGGATCGGGATCCTCCAACAAAAACATAAGCGATTCTATTTCAGCACGGGTAGACATAAAATCAAAATACTAAATGGAGACATTCAATTCCGCTTAATAATGGCAATACTAAAGCGTATATTTGGGATGAACTGTGACATTGTAACTAAACCAGTGTATGGCTCTCAACGTTTCTTCTGAAATTTCCCATTTAAGCGGGGTTATTGTTCACACCCCTGGCCCTGAGTTGTCCTGGGTACATCCCGGGATGAAACACGAGTTACTTTTCGATGATATTATATTTGAAGAGCATGCCCGAGAAGAACACTTGGATATGCTTGCGGTCTTCAAAACTATCATGAAAGATCCAACCCAGGTTTATGAAATACGCACCTTATTTAGCCAATGTTTTGAACAAAAGGAAGCCAGGGAATACTTCATAGATGAACTGATCAAAGCATTTCCCAACCTACCTTTGAGCCTTGTCCGGACAGAATTAGAGGCTTTTGAGCCATCTGATTTGTTACTCTGGGCCATTGAGGGTTCTGATAGTTTTGCTAAACATATGTCCTCCTTATCCGGGCTAAGGAGCGCAAGTGGCTTGGCTTCAGAAAATAGACTGCGAGCACTAGCCAACATTCCTATTCATCCCATTCCAAACCTTTTATTCACTCGCGATTTAGCTGCTGTAATTGGGAATCAAATCATCTTATCTAGGGCAGCTACACCAGCCCGACTAAGAGAGTCCATTCTCATGGATACCCTTGTCCATTACCATCCTTTATTTAATCCGGTCCGTAATTCCATTATACAGCTTCCAGCAGAACAGTCTATCGAGGGTGGTGATATTTTGGTGGCATCTGAGAAGTTAATTCTTGTCGGCATAAGCGAACGAAGCTCTTTTGCTGGGGTGCTAAAAGCAGCTGAATCCCTAATGACTGGAGGAGTTGAAACTATTTTAGCTATCGACATACCCAAACAACGATCCTCTATGCACCTGGACACCATCTTTACTTTTGCCAGCGAGTATGAATGCGTAATATACCCACCCGTTTTCCAGAACAAAGCAAATAATGTGGTGGCATTAAGGAAGCAGGACGATCAGATCGTGGTGGAATCCCGCTATCATATAAAAGAGGCTTTGGAAGAATTTACTGGCAGGGAGTACACGTTCATTTCCTGTGGTGGGAGTGAGGGGGTGCAGCAAGAGCGGGAGCAGTGGACGGATGGAGCTAACGTTTTTGCCTTGGCACCGGGAGTAATAATGGGTTACGACAGAAATACCTATACCTTTAAAGCCTTAGAAGAGCATGGATATACCTATTTAAAAACCCATGAATTCCTAGAAGAGTACGGCAACAAAAACTATGATTGGTCTAAGCATAAGAGTACAAACAATAAAATTGCAATAGGATTTGAGGGGCATGAATTGTGTAGAGGTCGAGGCGGAGCCCGTTGTATGACCTTACCTATACATAGAACCCCTTCACCTACATGAGTCCCCATGATAAAACAACCAAAAGATTCATAATCAATGTCTGAAACCCCATCCTCAGAACGCTCAGATAATCCCTTTCCGGTTGATCGATCGAGTCAAGAGCACTGGAACAACGAAGTGCTTGAACCCAAGAATGACAGACCCACCCTTAAAGAACTTATTATCCACGGTGTACTCTTCATTCTTACGTTTATTTCTGTCAGTATCGTAAGCACCTTACTAGTAGGTAAGGGCCTTCAAGTTAAAACACTCGCAGGTTTTAGCTTTCCGTTTCCAACTAACGAAGATCTTAAAGCTGGGGCGTTATTTGCCTCATTATTGCTTAGTTTTTTAACCGTTCATGAATTTGGCCATTACTTTGCTGCAGTATATCATCGAGTGCGTGTTAGCTTACCTTATTATATACCTTTACCTGTAGGAATTGGAACATTAGGGGCTGTTATAAAAATTCGCCAACGGATTCAACGTACTCGAAGTCTATTCGATATTGGGGCCGCTGGTCCTCTTGCTGGATTTATTGTTTCCTTGGCCATTCTTATCATTGGCTTTCTTACACTTCCTGGACCCAGTTTTTTAAACGAATTTGGGGATCACCAAATGCTCATTGATCACTTTAATGAGTTTGGATACTACCCACCTCTGCCATCACTAATGGAGGGACAAATGGTTTTTTTATTTGGCGAAACCCCTTTGTATAGTTTTATAGCCTCTTTTTTCCCTTCAGCACCGCCTATGTATGAAATCATGCATTATCCTTTCCTGCTAGCGGGTTGGTTTGGGTTATTTTTCACGGCTCTTAATTTAATGCCCGTTGGGCAACTCGATGGTGGCCACATATTATATAGTCTAGTGGGCTACGAAAAACACCGTATTATCGCACGAATATTTTATGGAGGCTTAACCATTCTAGCCGGTATTGAGGCCGTCCCTCTTTTTCAAAACTATTTAACCACCCACGGCTTTGGTTCTATAGGATATGCTTGGGGGATTTGGACCATCATGCTTAGCCTACTCATGAAAAAAGCCTACAAAGAACACTTGTATTGGATGGGAGCCATGATTCCACTTTCTCTCCTAATGAGTGGGCTTTTTCTGTATGTATGGACCCCCTCATTCGCACAAGAAGGATCGGTACTATGGCTTTTCTGGTCGTTCTTCACGGCATATGTTGTCAAAATTGAGCATCCACCCGTACGATATGAAGAACCCTTGAGCCCCGGGCGTACATTCTTAGGCTGGGTAAGTATGCTTATTTTTATACTGTGTATTAGCCTTAATCCCTTAACCTTAATTAGTTAACACGATACAATATATGTCTTATGTGAACGGTATTTTGGGAACTAAAGTGCATCATATCACGCACTTTTTGATAGATGATACACTAGTTATAGAGCACTTTTCGTAAAGTATGACCCCGTGATATCACCATGTATTTCGACTTTTCAACAATCTATTGCAACCAGAACAGCACCGTAAAAAAGTAATAATCTCTGATTTAAGACCTATAAATATCACTTAAGCTTCTTATTATCCCCTAATTGTATTGACTAAAACTGTAACCCCTACTCCACATTCATGAACACTTCAAAAAGATTTTTTTCCATCCTAGGCATATGCGTACTCAGTATTAGTTTCATGTCTTGCTCGTCCAATAGTGAAGAGCAAAACTCCACTCTATCCAGCACGGTAGACATAGCCCTCCAAATTGACAAACTAGTAGCGGAAGATAAGTACACGGAAGCCTTAGAATTGTTAGAGGGACAACCTGACAGCCCCGAAATTCTAACGCTAAAAGAAATGACTCACTTGAATTACGGTTTGTTTTTGGAATATAGGGATGCAAACGTGACCAATATGAGAGATAAGATGAATAATGCGTTACGTGAGTACGTAAAGGTTCTTCGAATTAATCCAGACAACGAAAAAGCCCTATCTGAGATTGAACAAATACTAGGCATTTACGCTACTTTTGGGAACCGTGCGCCCGCGGAAGATGTAGTTGCAGATCTTGAAGAATTTGGCTTTACACTTTAAATAAATTCGGATTATCACCCTTTTGAGCGAAAAAAAAAATAACACACCCACTATAAGCAATCGAAAAGCTTTCCATGAATACACCATCGTGGAAACTTTTGAGGCTGGTATTTCGCTTCAGGGAACCGAAGTAAAATCGCTCCGTGCTGGTAAAGCTAACTTTACCGATGCTTTTGCATTTGTTCAAGGAGAAGAAGTTTGGCTGAAAGAGTTCCATATTTCGCCGTATGATCATGGCTCTTACATGAATCATGAGCCTAAACGGGATCGAAAGCTCCTTCTACACAAAAAAGAAATACGAGCTCTTGATAAAGGGGTGCAACAAAAGGGAAATACCATTGTACCTCTGAAGCTATACTTTGTACGGGGTAAGGCAAAATTACAGATTGGCTTAGCAAAGGGTAAGAAGCTTTATGACAAACGCGATAGCATAAAAGAAAAAGATGTTAAGCGTCAAATGAAACGAAGCATAAAAGAAGGGGTTCGGTTCAACCCTTGACCAATAGTTCTGTATCAAATTTACAGTGCTAAGTCTCCAGTATCTGCTTTAGAGTATTTAGTTCATCTAACTTTGAACTTACTAGATTTGGCTCTATTACAAGAAAGAGCTCTCGACCTTTCGGACGAGAGCTCCATATTTGGCTGAATACATCTATAAGCCGGATTCTGTATTTCGAATTAGCACTTTAGCATTCGAAACGACAATCATTTATCTAATGCGTTCCACCCGGCAACGTTATGACAAGTGGCACGTATTGCCTGCGTGAACTTGCACCCCGTGAGGTTTACCATGCCCTCTGTCTCACGACAAGAGGCGGTGAGCTCTTACCTCACCTTTTCACCCTTACTCCCGAAGAAGCGGTTTATTTTCTGTTGCACTTTCTGTATTTGCCGAAGCAAACCCTCAGCTACGCCTATTGGATCGCTGAGCACGGTACTTGTTGGTGTCCGGACTTTCCTCCCTGGGCGCCAAAGCGACCCAAGGCGATTGTCCAATGCATTCAATTAAAGATACAAGTATTTTAAGTGAATCAGAAACTTAGCTGTTCTTTGGCTTTGTCGAAAAAAGCCTTGTCAACTACGATACGCCCACTACTTTCATCGAAAATAATTTTGTTCATCCGGCGCACTTCTACCTGAGTTTGAGGGGGAAGGCTCATGCCAAATGCGGCTCCTCGATCCATTGCAACTACAGCAATACCGTTATTTAGCCCATTACGCAATCTATTGTAATTGCGAAGATATCGTGGATCTATGTTCTTGACTACTTCTTCTCTCTTAACAATGAGCTGATCTTCTTCATCCTGTGTACTACTCATGACCGTATCCAGGTTCGCTTTCATTTTGTCAAGATCGGCGCGTACATCATCCAGTTTTTCATCAATAATCGCTTTTTCTGGAGCAACTAACTCTTTGCGTTTTTTGGCTTCTTCTATTCGTAGATGAGCTTTTTCAATAACCTGTTTTTGGACCTCTATTTCTTTAGTGAGGGCATCATACTCCCGATTATTTCTGACTGTGAGTTGCTGTTCCTCGTACTTTGATACTTTTTCTGTGGAACTAGTTATATCCAATTCAAGCTGATTCAATTCAACAGATAAGTCTTTGTCTTCTTGCTCTAACTTGGCTTGTTTAGCCTCTAGTCGAGCAATGTCGGTTTCAACATCCAAAATATCTTCTGGAAGGTCTCCCCTTAGCTGTTTTAGTTCATCAATTCTACTATCGATATACTGGAGATTAGCGAGTTGCTGCAGTACTTCTTTCATGTATGTTATTCGGGTGTTTGGTGGGTTTTTAATTCTTGGTCGGGCAGATATACGTTCATGGGGTTGGTAATTCGCTGAGTCATCAGCACATCAACCTGCTCAAATGCTTCACTGAGTTCATTCTTTAGTGCCTCTACAATAGGGTACTCGCTTTCATAATGTCCCACATCCAACAGCATAAAATTCTCTTTTTCCAGAAAATAGTCATGATATTTAATGTCGGACGTAACAAATGCTTGTACTCCTGCTGCTATAGCTTCTTTTTTCAGCATACTACCTGAGCCTCCACAAACCGCTACCTCTTTTATGCGATCTACAGAACCTGAATATCTGATTGCTTTCAAATTGAGCGCCTTAGATACCAGGTGTAGAAATTCATTCATCCCAACGCCCTCTTCGGGATAGTGCCCAATGACTCCATATCCATAATTTTTTGAGGGAGATGCTAACTGAGTTACTTGAAATTTTCCTTCTTTCAGTAATCCTTCTTTTTTTAGCCCAGCTTTTAATTCCTTTAACAAATGCTGATCAATAGTGGCTTCAAAACATACAATACCGTCTGATCTGTTTTCTACATTGAAAAAGTGCGCATCCTCGGCCGAATAATAGTTTAACAGTTTTAGGACCGCCCCAGGTTCTTCGTGCGTAGTGACCAGCCTTATTTTTCTTGAGATTGGCTCACTAGCCTTTAAAAAACGTAAGCCATCTAATCCAAGCGTATTTGCCAACGCAAAGGAAACTCCATCTAGTGCCGCATCTAAATTAGTATGAGCAACCAGTAGAGCTATATCGTTTTTAATAAGTGAGTAAATGATTCGACCTTGTGAGTGCGTCGGATTTATGCGTCCAATTTTACTAAATATGAGGGGATGATGAGCGACAATGAGATTACATCCCTTTTGAATCGCTTCTTCAACAACTTCTTCGGTCACATCTAAACAGGTAAGTATACTAGTAACCGGGGTATTTGGATTTCCAACCAATAATCCAACATTATCATAATCCATTTTGACGCTTGGAGGAGCCCACTGATTCAAAAAGGTTGATATGTGTCGGATGTGTAGACTCACTTATCTTCCTGAACTATGAGAGTGAGGAATTAGAAAGTGACTCGAACAGTAGGTGCCTGAGCATGATAAGCACGAGTAGAAAGGTATGTACATCTTAAATTTCAGTACCAAAAATTGGTTAACTTCAATTAATAGTGAGCTTTAAAAATAAGGCTAATAACACTAAGTTAAAAGTAATAACATTTATTTATCCTCCTCTATGTCTGTACTAACAGAACAACTAGCCAAAACTGAAGAATCAATTACGCAACAATGTCTTGCGGGTGGGAGAAACAGAGAAGAGGTCATCTTAGTGGCGGTGAGTAAGACCAAGCCTTTGCACATGATCGAAGAAGCCTATGCCGCAGGACAGCGTCATTTTGGTGAGAATAGAATGCAAGAACTACAAGAGAAAGCCGAATCTTTGGACCACGATGACCTACAGTGGCATATGATTGGCACACTTCAAACCAACAAAATAAAGTTTATCGCAGCGTATGTACATTGGATTCATTCGGTATTCAAAGTAAAACAGTTAAACGAAATTAATAAGCGAGCAGCTCAACATAACCGAGTTATCAACGTCCTAATTCAGGTTAATATAAGTGAAGAACCCCAAAAAGGTGGTTGTGAAGCCGATGAATTAGACGAATTGCTTACCCATGCACAAACACTTGACCATATTCTTGTTCGTGGACTTATGGGTATGGCTAAGTTTACCGATGATGAGACTACCATTTCTGACTCTTTTGAGTTACTCCGAAATCTTCAGCAGCGCCATAATACTAATTACCCTAAGTTAACCGAACTCTCTATGGGAATGAGTAACGACTATGCTTTAGCTTTGGACAAGGGTAGTACCATGCTCCGAATTGGGAGCTCTATTTTTGGAAGTAGAGCCTAGATTTATTAGGGTTAGCATTCAACCTTTTCATGCTTTTTTCGTATTGTGTTAAATAGATTTCTGCAATAATGTACAAGTTTAATTAATCCCTCTAATTATGTTATTTGGTTTACCCTGGTTTGCTGTTATTGCGATTGTCGCCATTGGTGGCGGAATGATTTTTTCGTACAAAGAAAAAGAACTGTCCCTTGAAGAAAAAAGGCTCTTTAGTGCTAGGGAGGCCAATGATTTACGTGGGCATATCGAACACCTACAACGTCGAATAGAACAATTAGAACGCAGGGTCAACGATGAGCCTTCTGTTGGACAGCAGGATGATGATCAAATTCTAAAAAGAACGAAGGAATAAGCAGTATGAAATTAACACCGCTCGAAATTAAACAGCATCAATTCGATAAATCTCTTCGTGGTTATGATGTTGGAGAGGTTCAATCCTTTTTAGCCTTAGTGGCCAGCGAAATGGAACAGCTCCAACAAAAGAACAGTGAGTTACAAGAACAAGTACAAGGGCTCAATAAGAGAATAACTCACTATGAGAAGGTGGAAGAGGCCATTCATGAAACCTTACAAACGACAAAGGAGTCGGTAGCTCAAAAAATGGAGCAGGCTAGAAATGAAGCTAATACTGCTATGGACCGGGCTCATATGGAAGCCGATCGGATGATTCAAGAAGCACAACAACAGCGCTCCACCATACGGCAGGATATGATACGATTACTCGAACGCCGCGATGAAATGATTCAAAGCTTTCAACAATTTTTAGAGAACAATATGGGTATGGTCGAAAAATTTGCGGCCAACGAATTCCATATTTTTGATCCCATCGATGGGCCCACCGATGAGTCGGATGCTTCCCCATCTGTTTCAACCAAGCCTAGCCTAGATCAATCTAACGATCCCTCGATATCCAACACGAGTGGTGAAACAGGCGATATTACCATGAACCCGGAGGCCGAAGATATGTTAACCGGTGACCAAGACATAGAATCTGAACCCAATACCCCTGAAAAAAAGAAGCAAGCATCCAGCTCAAGTCTAGATGACGATGACTTCATGAATACCTTCTTAGACGAATTAGACTAACAAGACTACCATATGTCAAGCAATACATTACAACAAGCTAGAATTCAGCGAGCCGAGGCTGTTGCATTCATTAAAGAACGCCTACCCATTGACCCAGAATACTTGCTCATATTGGGAACTGGCCTAGGGCAATTAGCCGAAGAAATGACTGTTGAATTAGAATTGCCTTACGAGGAGATACCTCACTTTCCTGTGTCCACAGTAGAAAGCCATGCTGGTAAACTATTAATAGGATATCTAGGTGGTAAGTCCGTAATGGCAATGCAAGGACGGTTTCACTATTATGAAGGCTATTCGATGAAACAAATTGCCTTCCCAGTTCGAATAGCTAAGATGTTGGGAATACAAACGCTATTAGTAAGCAACGCCTGTGGTGGATTAAACCCCAATTTTGAGCGTGGAGATATCATGCTCATTAACGATCATATTAATTTCTTAGGGGATAACCCTCTAATTGGTCCTAACGATCCTGATTTAGGTCCTCGATTTCCAGATATGTCCCAACCTTACACCGAGCGTTTATTGGCCACAGCCGAGCAAGTGGCCCTCGATGCAGGGATAAAAATGCACCAAGGAGTATATTTAGCCGTATCTGGACCAATGATGGAAACCAAGGCGGAATATCGTTACATGCGACAATTAGGCGCCGATGTAGTGGGCATGTCCACCGTACCAGAAGTGATTGCAGCAGTACACATGAGTATGGAGGTGCTCGGGATTTCGGTGATCACCGATGAATGTTTCCCCGATGCTCTTGAACCCGTAAGTCTGGATGATGTATTAGAAGCCGCCGCTATGGCAGAACCGCAACTAACACGTGTAGTAGTGGGTGTACTGGAACGACTTTAGTCTTTTTCGGTTGCTTTAATGATAGGATCTTTTTTTCTGCTCACACACTTATTTATCCACAAAAACCCGTATTTTTCCACTTGCTCTTGACTAAGGGTGCCAAATTCAGCTTTTTTAATAAACCTTAACCTTCATTGCTCCATTCATATGCAATACAGCCATTCCGATGATGAACTTTGGGACGAACACCAGTGGGATGCACATATTTCAGAAGTAGAGAAAAAGAGTGATCAATTAAGGAAATTCATCACCACAGATCCTCGTGGTGGCTCTACCCCCCGCTGGATTACTTTGCTCGAGGAAAGTGTTAGTGAAGATGACGCTTTCGAAGCCTACGTAGAAGAAGAATTACTTCTAGACGAGGCCTATTTCCCAGATGACGAAGATTGGGAAGACGAAGATGAGTTTGATGAAGATGAATTTCCATTTAACGCTCTAGAAGAATATGACGAAGATGCGGAAATGGATTTTGACGAAGGAGAAGAATGGAAAGCCTTAAGCGAGGATTTTGCGTACTCGAACTACGGAAGTTTAGATAATTTACGAATATACTCGCGGTCAAAAAACCTGGCTATTGACGTCTTACGATGGGCACTATCAATCGATGAAAAACACCAAAGCCCCGAAATTGACGACTTTGTTGAAGAAACCCTAAAAATAGGGGCCAAATTAGCCGGGGGATACTCATTTGGATTTGACCATGAATACATGGGGGCCAATATTGCTTACACCAAGCGATCTTTGTTGTATGCGAATAATGGGTTAAATCGATTAGTGCAACTAAAGGGAAAGGGGTTATTCAAAAAATCCGACTATCTAGGTCTTCATGAACGCTTCCATGAATTGCGAAACGATATTGGTGTCTACGTCCAAGAATTACGTGATCGCTTTCATCGCGGATAAAAGAATTACTTCCAAATGGCAACGGTCTTCTCTCCACCTTCGCTTTGAGATGCGCGAAACATAGAACCCGTGTTCGTTTCCATTGAAATATTACCCTTTCGATCTACAGCGATAAACCCAGCCTCTCCTTCGTTCAGTAATTCATATACCAAATAATCCATCGACTCATTCAAACTAGCACCTGTATATCGCATATGGCTAGCCAAGCGATGAGCAGAAACATTAAGCATAATACGTTCTCCCCAACCGGTTGCCGACACTGCTACTTGATCATCGGCATAGGTTCCTGATCCAATTATGGGCACGTCACCAACTCTTCCATACCTCTTGTTGGTCATTCCTCCTGTTGATGTGCCCGCTACTAAGCGGCCCGTTTTATCTACGGCTACGCAACCCACTGTTCCCATTTTCCACCCATTATCAGGTTGGGATTCCAAATATCCCTGGTGTTCATTGGCGCGCTTCCAAGCTTCATATCGAGCCGGTACTTTAAAATATTCTGGATCTACTCGCTCGACGGTGGTTTGATCTGCAAACTGCTCGGCACCGTCACCAGCAAATAAAATGTGTCTCGATTCTTCCATGATAATACGGGCCAACGATATTGGATGTTTAACCGTTGTCAGACCAGTCGCTGCTCCTGCGTTCATCTGTGAACCATCCATAATTGCCGCATCTAACTCATTTTTTCCTTCGTTGGTAAAAACCGCTCCACGGCCGGCATTGAATAGTGGGTTGTCTTCTAAAAAACGAACGGTCTGTTCAACAGCGTCTAGCGATGAACCCCCTTGTTCTAAAATATCCACCCCTATGGCCAAAGCGGAATCTAACGCAGCCATATAACGAGCCTTTCTTTCTTCTGGCATATCGGGAGAGACATAACCTGCTCCACCGTGCAATGCAATAGCCCATTTTTGTTCATGAGCCTCTTGCATGGTTGTGTTTCCAGACATTTGAGCAGTTACCGTCGGCAGTCCAAAGGTAAAAAAACCAAATAACGTCACTAAAAATAATGTGGGTAAAAAAGAAAAAGTTCGTTTAAACATGTATCAAAATATTCGTTTATAGCCTAATTTTGATGAATTATACAAGAAAAGTCTACTCATCGAAACTTTTTTTTAAAAAAGGTTTAAGTATATCAAAAAGGCCACTTCTACAGAGTGGTCTTTTTTTCACCTATATATTTTTTCATCAGCATCTTCTTTAACAGTGAAATCGGCTTTCGAAGCTTTAAGTCTAAAATATGTGTCCTAGAAGATCATCGTGAAGTACTAATCGAAGTACAGTAACAATGGTGGACTTAAATCCACCTTAGATTGAGAGACAACCCAGAGGTTACTTAAGGAACAGATGAGTAAGAATTAATCATTTAGGCTTTTTTGTTTTTCAAGTCTTTTTAGTAAATCAGAGACTAACTTAATCGCTGTATCATTATCTGAGAGTTCAGATGGATTATACTTTAGAGAAAATCCTGGCATTACTTTATTTATTGGTTGTGTCTTTACATTTGAAGGTTCCATTTTCTCAAGAACTTCGTAAGTCTTTACCGGATAAGAAACACCTTTTACTGAAATAGATTCTTTTTCAATACAAGTGAAAGTTTCTTTTATCAATAAATAAGTGTCTTCAGATATAAGAATTTTATTTGCTCTTGCATTAGACTCTAATCGCGACGCTAAGTTAACCCCATTGCCAATTACTGTATAGTCTAACCGGTCCTGAGACCCAAAATTTCCTACAGTACAAACAGCTGAATGTATACCTATGCGTGCATTTAAGGTTTTTGATACTCCACGATTAAGCCATTTATTTCGAATTCTACTCAATTTTTCAATCATTTCAGAAGCCATAGCAACACAATTTTTAGCATCTTCTTGGTATCCTTTAGATGATGGATCTCCAAAGAAAACTAACATAGCATCACCAATGTATTTATCTATAGTTCCGCCCCATTTTATAGCTATTTTAGACATCTCTGTAAGGTAATCAGTTAGTAGCTCAGTAAGAATTTCAGGCTCTAAACGTTCTGTTAATTCAGTAAACCCCTGTAGGTCGGAGAAGAAGACAGTTAGTTGTTTACGCTGAGTTTTTACAGTTACATCAAGTTTTCCTGAAAATATTGATTCATAAACTTGAGGAGAAAAATATTTAGCTAGCTTTTTTGAAAGTTCGACTAACTCAGAGGTTCGTTCCTCTACTTTTTTTTCCAGATTTTGATTGAGGTCAGCTAGCTCTGAGTGTGCTTTGTTTAATTGAGTAAGTCGTTCTTGCTCGAGTTTGTAGAGATTAGCATGTTTGATGGCACTTGCTGTTTGGTTTGCTAAAATTGTTATTACTAATTCATCCTCTTTGTCAAATAGATTTAATTTTTGGCTTTCAACAGAAAATACCCCGACTAATTCTTCATCTAATATCATCGGTATAGCAATTTGTGATTCAACATCTTTCAGACCTGGTAGGGGAACCGTTTCTTTTACTTTATCGCTATTTGATTTGATTACTTCCTTCTTTACAGCATGCATATAATTCATTTGCATTCGCATATTGGCCATCCTCATTAACTTTTTACGTTTAGCCACCATGCCAATTACGCCAACACCAACTCTAACTTTAGCCCCAATTCCCCTATCTTTATAACCGTGTGTTGCAAGAACACTTAAAGTTTCATTATTGCTATCTAGTGTTAATATCATTGAATGCTCAAAGCCAAAATGCTTATCCATTAGCTCAAGCATTGTTTGGGCAATAGAATTAATATCTAGTGTTTTGTTTATTTGACCTGAAACGTCTTTAATTAATTCTATTTCTCTTTTTTTTCTTTCAAGAAGTCGTTCTTGTTCTTTTCTCTTTTCAATCTCCTTTAGTTTGCCATCCATATTATATTCTTATTTTATTTTAATCTATGACATACCAAATAATGTTATAGTGGATGAATATTATTATAGGTTTATGTCTTTGATGTGATGCACTTTATAGATATCGGCTGCCTTTAATTCAAAAATATCTTCCATTCCTGACATTGAAGCTATAGCTTGTAGCTTCATATCCATATCGTCAAATAAATCACCTTCTGTTTCTGACCGAACAAACTCTATTTCAAGTCCGTACATGTCCATAGTCATTGGATTAATTATTGATAAGTAACCAAGAGGATTTTCAGAGATATTTCTTCTAGTTTTACTAAAGAATTGAAAGGATAAAGCTATATGTTCTTCATCTACATACCAAACTTGAGATATTACAGTTGTATTTGGTATTCCTTCTCTTGAACAAGTCGAAAAGGTGCTAGGGTACATTCCATTCATAGCAAATTGATGTTTTTCTTGTATCATTTAACAAATATTAGAATTCTAGTTTAGTGCCCGCTTCAGGTCCGGGTGTTTGGATATAAATATTTTTAATTTTAACTGTTAGGCCAATATCCGGTGCAACACCATACAACTTTTCTATATTCTCTCTCGGTAACCCCATTGCACTAATCATATCAATAAAATAGTTTCTGATTTTACTGGATGCTTCAAACTCTTCGGCTGTTAAATTTCGTGAACCAATAAATTGACCCTTAATTTGATATGCTTCATGAGAGGGAAGTCCTAAATATACTGCAGCCATACCGTTGTCATTTAAATTTATAAGGGTTTTCTCGGCTAATGATTTTCGAATAAAGAATGTTGCTTCATCAGTTTCGGGGTTACACGAGGCTCCTAATGTATCAATATGAGCAGGAACTAAATTGCTAGATGTTGAGCCGAAATGCCCATATCCATTTAACATAACTTTTAGGACTCTATCTGGTATCATACACTGTTTTATTATATTAGGGGATAAATACGCTGAAACATTATAATAGATTTATCCAAGAATAGTATAAAAAAACAGTATTAAATTACTTAAGCATACAAATATACTTTAAACAGTACAAAAGATGGATATAAGAAACCCCCACCCACCTTCACTTTGGCCCTTAGGGGCCAAATATAGTTGAGATATTTGGATTTATAATGATGGGGTTTTTTATTTACTCACTCCACTCCATGTACTATATATAAGTACGGAGTGAGTGGATTTATTTGGTTTAGTTTATGTTTTTTTAACAAAGGTAATACTAGGATAAGATTTAAAAATACCAATCAACCTTGACCTTATGAATCAATTTAGTTTAATCTAGTTTAATTTATCTCCGGCAAATGTTCAGTATCCTCAGGAATTATGTTTCATCTTCAAGTTTGTAGGTTTTATTTAGTATAAATACATCTTCAGCTTGATAGTCGGGCATTTGTAAAGCAGATAACTGATCATTCAATAATTCTTTTTTGACTTGTAACTCAGTCTTAAAGAGTAGGATCTTAGTCTGTTCATAGGTTGGTGAAATCGATTGAATACATGAATCCATTGCAGAAATAACTGCTTTTATTTGATTTGGTATCCATGAAATAATAGGAGTTCCTCCTGTTGCCTTAGCATATTTTGTATTACTCATGATGTATTTCTGAACAAATTGCCAATGCCCATTACGAAACAGATAAATTTCCTCTAGTATTCCCAATAATGACACTAAACTGCGATTGAAATTATGTTCTCTCAAAGTGCCGATTAAGCCATCTGGGTGAAGATTGGTAACATCAAATCTAAGGTCTTCGAAGAATCGTTGAACACAAACTGGTCTATAACTCCTTAAATCTATAAGATAATGAGTTAGTTCATTGTTTGGATAATGATTGATGACCCCAGAAAATATGTCCATAGTGGGTATTAGATTATCTTGAGCACCTGTTTGGCCTCGATATTGTCTTGGGTGATTATCTACGCCCTCATAAATAACCCCATCACCGAATATTTCTTCATTACCTTTAATTCCCATGATAAAAACGCGAAAATCATTATAGTGTCTCCATCTAGAAGCTTTCCACATTACTTTTCTTCTTTCATTCACCTTTCTCATTGCTCGATGACATTTGTCAAGATTTTTGTAAACATCATCATCACTGAAGGTTGAGGAATCTTCTCTATTTTGCAAAAGTTCAAGCGTTGAAAAGACTCCAGATAATAACTCAGGTGAATGCTCATTTATGTCTACATGTAACATGATAAATCCCCTTTCATCAGGGAGTCCAGAGAACTTTACTGCCATTTCAAGATTTTCCCATGTTAACCCAAGAGATTCATCTTTTTTTACATAATTCCCTAAAGAGTATGCATAATGATAATCGAGCCATGGATACACATTTAAAGAATTAGCAATAATGCAGAAAGGCTTTGCTAATTGTTTCGGTAATATGCTATTAGCTTTCCCATAATTTCCACTTCGTTTATATTCGAAATGAGCAGGAGCTAGTGTATATGCTGAACTTAAAAATGCATATGCTCTAAATAAAGCCTGAATAATAAATACATCTGATTCATTGGCTACTAAATCACTAAAGTCATTTAAATGCTCTATTCTTTTTTCTATAAGGCCTTCCTTTGACAACAAACCATTAGATCCGTCAACCCTTTGAGTTGGTAAATCGTCTAAGATTGATTGAAGTTCTTTGTACCTATCTGGTAATTCAGCTAAAGGTGAACGAATAGGTAAAAAACCGTGTGTTCCATCAATAGAAAAAAACCCATCAGTATATCTACTCAAATCCATAATGCTATTGTTTTAGTTGTTTTATAAACATTGTTTTGAATTATTTATCGAATTGTATTCTCAATGTCAAGCAAGGGAAGTATGATTGGCATCCGTTGTGTTTAGGAGTAGAGTTTTTCCTATTTATTTACTCACTCCACTCCACGTACTATATATAAATACGGAGTGAGTGGATTTATTCTGTGTACTTTACGTTCTTTTTAAGCAGTGCAATAGCGGGATAAACCAAACTCCCATCCCCCTAGACTTTGGCCCTTAGGGGCTAAATTTGGTTGAAATAATATGATCTACAATGAAATGTCTTAAGTGTAAACATACCTGGAAAAGAACTAAGTGGCAGGAATGCATTTCATTCTTCTCAAGATGTCCTAAATGTAGATCTATCTGGATACTTAGATATTAGATAGGATATACATCGCTTGATTTAGTGTTAAAACACTCTTAACTATAGATAAGTTGTACAAAACTTGTACAATTCCTGCAAAATAAAAAAGCTAAATAACTGTAATAATGTTACTTAGCTTAAATTAGTTGTACGCCCGGGAGGGTTCGAACCCCCAACCCCCAGGGCCGAAACCTGGTACTCTATCCAGTTGAGCTACGGGCGCATACATATTTAATGGACGATAAATATAGGGAAATGTTCACTGAGAAGCACCTATTTTACTCCTTGAACAGACTATTTATAACAAGCTTTTATTGTCATTTATCATAAATAATGCGATTTTTACGTAGTATTTCAATTTAGCTCATCATATAAATTAATCCATCCATGGAAGTATTTTTGGCCACTCTATTATTAGCTATCACCTTTTTAGGTATTGGCTTTGCCGGTATAGCCATTAAAATATGGGCCAAAAAAGATGGTGAATTTGCTGGTACCTGCGCAAGCAATAGCCCATTCCTTAATGAGGAGGGAGAGGCTTGTAGTTTATGCGGTGCGCTACCTGATCAGAAGTGTAAAAGTGAAGACAACAAGTCGTTGACACAAAAGAAAGAAGAGCCCGAGTTTAGCCCTTTTTTGTAGATATGACTTTTAGTTTAGGAGGAAAATACTCTAAAGTAGACCCCAAACACCCTTAGTCAGTCTGAACCATCGAAATGACCAACTCAGGACTGTAGTAAGTAAACCAATTCCCCTCTACATCGGTATAGATAAGTACTCCTGAATAATCCGCATTACTTTCCAAAAACTCAATGCATTTTAAATGCCCCCAAACCATACAAACGGTGGCGTACGCATCAGCCAGTGTTGCCTGCGGATGTAAGATACTTGCACTTAGTAATTGATTCATGGCCGGCCGACCTGTGGAGGGATCTATAGTGTGAGCGTATTTAACACCGGTTTGTTGATCAACCCAATATTTTCGGTAATTACCAGAAGTAGCTAGCGATTGACCCTCCAAGGATATAATGGCTTGCAACTCTCTGTTTGATGTAGTTCCATCATCGGGCCGGTCGATACCAATCTTCCAGACCTCTCCCCGATCATTATAACCACGAGTACGTACTTCTCCCCCTAATTCTACCATATAGTTCTGAATACCCTTTGACTCTAACAATAAGGCCAACGTATCCACCGAAAATCCTTGCGCAATAGCGTTAAAATCAATGGAAAATCCATTGGGAATACGTACGCTAGCCTCCAAAGTGTCCACATTAATTTGTACAAAACCAGATCGTGAGAGGGTTTCTTGAATACTTTTCTCGCTAATGTCCCCGCGCATTTCATCGAATCCGAAACCCCATAATTGAACGACCGAGCCTATTGTAGGATCAAATGCGCCCTCGGTATCATTTGCCACTCCTAATGCTGATACCAATACCCTCATGAATAAAGCATCAACTTTTACCCAAGCACCCTCAGATTGGTTTAATTTAGAGATAATTGAACCTGGTACATACGTGCTCATTGATTGATCAATATTCGATAATAGCTGGTCTATCTCCTTTTGTAACAGCTGCGTTTCTATAGTTTTGGAACGTTCAAACTGCAAAGTATAGGTAGATCCCTGGGCTTGCCCTTGTAAAGTCTCATAAGCCGTAGACGAGCTACAGGTGATTGTGAGCATTAGATACGTATATAGCCCTAAAACAAAATAGAAACGACCAAGGCCGTTTCTATTTGCTGCGTTTACTCGCATTAATCTATACATACGCGTTGATATTATCCGCCAAAGTCATCAAACGCTACGTTCTCTTCGGGCACTCCCCAATCGTCACACATTTTTTGAACAGCCTGGTTCATAAGTGGGGGACCACAGAAATAGAATTCTATTTCTTCGGGTTCAGGATGCTTAGATAAGTACTGATCTATCACTGCTTGGTGAACAAATCCTAAGAAACCGTCACCTTCTGCATCATCGACATCTTTTTTCTCGACCCAATTATCTTCCTCAAGTGGTTCCGATAACACAACATAGAATTTGAAGTTATCGAACTTATCTTCTAGTTGTTTAAAGTGATCTAAATAGAATAGCTCACGACGTGAACGACCACCATACCAGTAAGAAACCTTACGTCCCGTTTCTAGTGTTTTAAACAGATGATACAAATGGGACCGCATGGGAGCCATCCCGGCACCACCACCCACATACAACATTTCTGATTGGGTTTCTTCTTTAATGAAAAACTCCCCGTAAGGTCCTGAAATAGTCACCATATCTCCTGGTTTCTTATCGAATATATACGATGACGCAATACCTGGGTTCACATCCATCCAACCGTTTTTAGCACGATCCCATGGTGGAGTTGCAATACGAACGTTAAGCATTACTTTACGCCCTTCTGCAGGGTAACTAGCCATTGAGTAGGCACGCTCTACAGTCTCCTCATTCTTCATTTTAAGATCCCATAGACCAAATTTATCCCATTCTAGCTGAAATTTATCTGGGGCATCGTGCTCTTCCGGGTGGGCTGTAATGTCAATGTTTTTATAATCTACTTCGCATGGTGGTATTTCAATCTGAATATATCCACCCGCTTTGTAATCCATTTCCTCAGGGATTTCTACAATAAATTCCTTGATAAATGAAGCCACATTATAGTTCGACACAACTTTTGCTTGCCATTTTTTAATTCCAAAGACTTCTTCAGGAATCTGAATATTCATGTCTTCTTTTACTTTAACTTGACAGCCCAGCCTCCATTTATCTGCTTGTTCAGCACGGGTAAAATGCGGTGTTTCTGTAGGTAGGATCTCTCCACCACCCTCGAGTACCTGGCATTTACATTGAACACAAGTTCCGCCACCGCCACAAGCAGAAGGTAAAAAGATTTTGTTGTCTCCCAACGTACTCAATAAAGTACTCCCAGAGGCTACCTCAATCTCTTTCTCACCGTTAATGGTGATTTTAACGGGCCCTGACGGAGTTAATACAGATTTCGCTCCTAACAATATAGATACCAGAAGTAGTATTACTACAAAAAATACTATTACACTGGTAAATACAATTAATGTGGTTGCTGCTAATGCCATGATGATATCGTATAAAAACGTTTTGGTGTTATAACTTAATACCCATAAAGGACATAAATGCAATCCCCATTAGTCCGGTTACAATAAATGTAATCCCTAAACCTTTTAACGGGGCAGGCACGTTTGAATATTGAATTTTTTCTCGAATGGCGGCAATAGCAACGATGGCTAAAAACCAACCTATTCCACTACCGAATCCAAAAACAGTAGCTTCGGTTATTCCGATAAAGTTTCTTTCCTGCATGAATAGTGAACCACCTAGAATAGCGCAGTTTACAGCAATTAGTGGTAAGAAAATACCTAATGCGTTATACAGACCTGGTGAAAATTTTTCTACCGTCATCTCAACTAACTGAACCATTGAGGCAATTACCGCAATAAATAAAATAAAAGATAGAAAACTTAGGTCCACTTCAGCAAATGCTGGGCTTAACCAAGATAGTGCGCCCTCGCGAAGTATATAATTTTCTAATAAGAAATTTACTGGTACTGTAATCGTTAACACGAAAATTACGGCTATTCCAAGTCCTACAGCAGTAGAAACTTTTTTCGATACGGCTAAATATGAACACATGCCTAGGAAATAGGCAAATATCATATTGTCAACAAAAATAGCTTTTACAAATAAATTAACGAGTTCTTGCATGATGATTATTCCTCGATCAATTTAGTGTTGCGAGCACGTTGTACCCATATAATGATACCTACAGTTATAAGCGCCATGGGCGGAAGAAGCATAAATCCATTATTACTATAAAACCCGCCATTAGCTAAATACCAGGCATCTGGTATAATTTGGAAACCAAACAGCGTACCTGAGCCTAAAAGTTCTCTGAAAAATGCTACTGCTAATAAAATCCAAGCATAGCCAAACGCATTCCCAATCCCATCTAGGAATGATTTCCAAACCGTGTTACCTAAGGCAAATGCCTCTAAACGACCCATAATTATACAGTTGGTAATGATAAGACCTACAAATACAGAAAGCTCTTTAGACACATCATATACAAATGCTTTTAGTACTTGATCCACTAGGGCTACAAGAGATGCAACTACAACTAACTGTACAATGATCCGTATTCGATTAGGGATAAAGTTTCTCATTAACGATACAATCACATTCCCCGCAGCCATTACAAACAACACCGAAATGGACATAACCAATGCGGGATATAACTTGACTGTTATGGCAAGAGCGGAACAAATCCCCAAAACCTGCACAGTGATTGGGTTGTTATCGTTCAGCGGATCGTTTAATAATTTTCTGTTTTTTTTACTAAAAAGAGGTTCTTTAGGTTGCTTATCGACCAGTAGGTCTTTTGCTTCCTCTTTTTTTTCTAATACGTCGGCCATGAGTGGTTAATTAAGGATTGGCTGTTTAGATCAGAATTATAAGGTCGTTTTATTGGCTGTCTTGAGAATGAATGTAATCTGGCTATGGTACTATTCACTGATTAATGCTGCTGTGGCTGTTTTGCCGCTATGCTCTTTTAGAAAAGGAACATACTCCTTTACACAGTCTAGAATCATAGTTTCAACTCCATCACTAGTAATGGTACCGCCAGAGATTCCATCTACCTGGTATTCGGTAGAAGCATCTCCTTTACGCACATCAATACCAACAAAGGTCAAATTAGAATCTAACATACGCTTCCCTTTGAACTGTTCTTCAAATACGGGCGTATTGATTTCGGCTCCTAGCCCAGGTGTTTCAGCTTTATGATCAAAGGTTGCCCCATATACCGTGTTAATATCTTGCTTTAAAGAAACATATCCCCATATAGGCCCCCAAAGTCCGTTACCTTGCAATGGGATTATGTAGTAGGTTTCACCATCTTTATCGGCTATATATAAAGGAGACAAGCGTTCCTCGTCTGATTTTCTAATCTCTTTGGCTAAATCAATGGCAAAAGCATCTTGCCCTTCAATAGCTTCTCCTTTTTGCAAAACTATCGCTTCTGTAATGTATGTACCGTATGCTTCCGGTGCTTCAGAACGTTCTACTTGTATTTGGATAGAACTCAAAATGCTTTGCATTTTTTCTTGTTCTACGTTGGTATCCTGGAACGGTTTTAAGTTGGTCGCCGCAAAGGATAACGAAGCCGCTACCACTACAACCATAGCCGTAGCGAATAGAAAGGTGTATGAATTTTTATTTACATCCATAATTATGCCGTAGCTGTTTTAAGGGCTAATCTTTGTTCTCTTTTCTTGATATTGGCTCGAATTACGTAATGGTCTACTAAAGGAGCCATCGTATTCATAAATAAAATCGCCAACATTACTCCCTCAGGATAAGCGGGATTGAATACGCGAATCATGATGGATAGAAATCCTATCAAAAAGCCATATACATATTTACCTGTATCGGTCTGCGAACCGGAAACGGGATCTGTAGCCATATATACTACACCAAAAGCAAAACCTCCCATCACTAATTGTTGCCAAAAAGGCACTGCCATAAATGCTTGTTGTTCCGCGCTAAGTGCAAATGGGGCAACGGCGTTGAAAATAAGTCCCATTACTACTCCACCAACAACTGCGCTGAGCATGATTCTCCAGCTAGCAATACCTGTAAATAACAGTAGTCCAGCACCTAGCATAATAGCGATTACTGATGTTTCACCAACCGATCCAGGAATAATTCCAATAAAAGCGTCCAGAGCACTATACTGAGAAACACCGGTCGTTGCGTATTCGCCAAGCGCTGTAGCGCCTGAAAAACCATCAACCGCCATCATTCCTTCTGTACCAGTAGTATTAATCCAAACTTTATCCCCTGACATGTAGGTCGGATAAGCAAAAAAGGCAAACGCCCTAGCGAGCAAAGCTGGGTTGAAAATATTCATCCCAGTACCACCAAACACTTCTTTTCCGATGATTACCGCAAAGGCTACGGATAAAGCCAACATCCAAAGGGGTAAATCTACCGGCATAATAAGAGGTATCAACATTCCGCTAACTAAGTAGCCCTCTTCAATTTGGTGCCCTTTAATAACACAAAACAAAAACTCTATACCAAGGCCTACTCCATATGAAACCACGACCATGGGAATTACCTTGATAGCACCAAATAAGAATTGCTCGAAGAATGTGGCGTCTATTCCGATTGCATTAAAGTGATGGTATCCGACATTCCACATCCCAAAAAGAAGAGTGGGTATTAATGCGGTAATCACCGTATTCATGGTACGCTTTAAATCTACCCCATCTCGTACATGGGCTTTTCCATCGGCCGTGTGGCCGGGTGTAAATAAAAAGGTGTAAAAACCGTCATATACCGGCCAGTACTTCTCTAATTTTGATCCTTCTTTAAATAATGGGTGAACATTACTGTCAATGAATTGGTGTAAAGCTTTCATTGGAAATTGAATAGTTTATCGTTTGAATTAACCTAGTACTAATTTAGCCTACTTCGGATCGTAACAGATTTAGTCCGTCACGCACGATATTTTGAACATTTATTTTAGAGGTACAAACCACTTCACACAGAGCAAAATCTTCCTCCACGAGCTCATACAATCCTAATTTCTCCATGGCATCTATATCTTCGTTCAAGATGGCCTTGAGTAGTTGTACTGGAAATATGTCAAAAGGAAATACTTTTTCGTATTCCCCACTTACCACAAATGCCCGGAGTTCTCCGTGATTATTTGTATCCAAGTCGTATTTCACTTGGCCTACTTGTCGCATAAACCACGAAGGGAGTGCTCTGGAAATACTAAACTTGTCTGGCTTGGGAATAAGCCAACCAAATAACTCTGGCTCGACGCCTTCTCGAATAGCCGTTATTTGGTGCTCATAAAATCCCATATACCCATCTTCTTCTATCTTTGTGCCTGTTAACACATTACCTGAAATAATTCGGACGGGAACATCATCAGATAAGTTGTTCTCTAAAAGCTCTTTTACGCAGGCTCCAACAACCGTTTGGATATAGTGCCGCTCTTTAATTTCCTTACCTGATAAAGCCACTACCGTACGCGCATCATAGGTTCCTGTCAAAAATAGACGCCCCAAAATGACTACATGCTCAGGTGCAATCGTCCATACATGCTCACCTTTATCTATGGGATCTAAATGATGTATATGAACACCTACTATACCGGCAGGATGCGGCCCTTTGTACTTGGTAACTTTAACTCCTCTAACCGAAGCCAGGGTTTTACCCGTTGGTTTAGATTCACTAAGCCCTAAGTGTACTGGACCATCCGTCAATTTTGCAAGAGCATCCACCCCTGCTTGAAACTCTTTTTCCTGGCCCTCTAAAATTATTCCCATATCAGGTGCTAAGGGCGCGGTGTCAAAGCCAGAAATAAAAATTGCTTTAGGCGTTACTTCTGGATTTGCTGCAACGTTATACGGCCGTTGCTTAAGCATAGGCCAAACTCCACTCTGGAGCATTTTTTCGATAACGGCGTCGCGATCTATGCTATGCGGGTCTGCCGCACCAAAGTCTTCGAACTTGGTTTTTTTATCCGCCAACACCCGCACTTCTAATATTCTTCGTTGGGCGCCCCGAACGATAGCAACCACTTCACCACTTACGGGTGAGCAAAATTTCATTGCCTCTACATCTTTGTTATAAAGAAGAGGCGAGCCCGCCTTTACCTCATCCCCTTCTTTGACGGACAACTTGAATCGAACGCCTTGGAAATCAGAGGGTTTAAGAGCTGCAGTGGAGATGGAATGAGGGGAGCCTAGTTCAGGATTGATTTCCCCTACGAGATCAATATTGACGCCTCGCTTTATCGTAACTACGTTTGACATGTATGTAATTCTGATGGTCAGTTAATACGTAAAACCAAGTGGTTTACAACAATTTTGTATCTGATTACCTAAAATAAGACCTAAATATAATAATTTTCGATGGTGTTTTTTCGGTCTTTTATAACTTTTTATCGGAAAAATTCACCCTGGCGTAATTCTATTCCAGGCCAAAGCCTATGATGGGCTTGTCTGAGTAGATTTATCTCAACAACATTGCATCGCCAAAAGAATAAAACCTATACTCTGTAGCTATGGCGTGAGCATATATACGATGCATTTCTTCCAGACCCACGAAGGCAGCTACCAACATGAGAAGGGTACTTTTTGGAAGATGAAAATTGGTGATTAGTGCATCAACCGCTTGGTAATGGTACCCTGGAGTAATAAAGATATCCGTGCTACCGCTTCCCGCTTCAAATTTTCTATTAGCCCCAGATTCAACTTCCATGCTTAATGCTACCACTGACTCTAAGACCCGAACACTGGTAGTGCCCACCGCCGTAATATGGGGTGTATTATTCAATCGCTCAGCCACCCCTTCAGGTAAAAAATACCTCTCTTCATGCATGATGTGCTCTTGAATTCGCTCAGTCTTAACCGGTGCAAAGGTACCCATGCCCACATGTAACGTGAGTTCTTCAACAGAAATACCTGATTTAGCAATACGTTGCATTAATTCTGGGGTAAAGTGCAACCCTGCAGTAGGCGCCGCCTTGCTTCCCTCATCTTTGGCATAAATGGTTTGATACTCCTCTGATAATGCTTCATTTTGTGCAATATAAGGGGGTAAGGGGGTATGCTTAAATGGCGCAAAAACGGCATCGCCAAGTGAGTGAGAAAGTTTCAATGTCCGAAGTCCATCTTCGGTTATTGAGAGCACTTCGGCATAAAGGTCCGGCGCCAACAATACTCTTTTTCCCATTTTAAACTTTTTTCCAGGTCTAACCATTGCCTGAACGTGATACGGTTCTATCGTATCCAACACAAAAATTTCAGTTTTTCCACCCTCAAACAATAAACGGCATTTTTCGACCCGTGAATTATTTAAGACCAATGTGGTATCCGCCTCTAACAAGCTATCTAATTCGTAAAAGTAGCGATCTTGAATACGTTGAGTTGCACGGTCATACACCAACAATTTGGCGTGATCTCTAGGGTGGGAGGGTTGTTGTGCAATCAGTCGCTCCGGTAATTCGAAATCAAAATCGTGTATTCCTAAACTCATACAAAAAGCCGCTTATCAGGCGCTAAATTCAGAGACTTTTTGATGCGCCAATACAGAAGCTATTTTTTCCGTTAAACCGTCTGGTCCTATACCCACTTCATCGTGTAGTTCACGTTGGGTTCCATGTTCAATAATTCTATCTGGCAAACCCATTATGTGCAACCTAGGTGGATTATTTTTATGTTCTCGGGCCGATCTATCCGCTATAGAATCCATGTCTAATGTAGCATAATATTCAGCGACTGCACTTCCAAACCCACCTACCACCGCGGCATCTTCCAATGTAATCACGTGGTCAAATTTCAGCGCTATTTCGTTGAGTAATTGTATATCTAACGGTTTAGCATATCGCATATCATAATGCGCAATGTGAATCCCCTCGGCAGCATATGCCTCACAAACTTCAATCGCATATTTACCAATGGGGCCAAATGTTGCTATAGCAACGACCTCTCCATCCTTAATTTTTTTGCCTTTACCAATGGGCATTGACTCAAAATGCTCTCTCACATTCATACCGGTTGATACTCCTCTTGGGTAGCGAATAGCCCATGCCGCTTCATCATACTCTGATGCGGTAAACATCATATCTCTGAGGTCCTGCTCATTCAATGGCGAAGAAATAATCAAATTCGGAATCGCCCGTAAATAACTTATGTCATAAGCCCCATGATGTGTTGGTCCGTCAGCCCCCACCACGCCCGCGCGATCAATACAAAAAACAACGGGTAGTTTTTGAATAGCTACGTCATGAACCAATTGATCAAAACCACGTTGTAAAAAGGTAGAATAAATAGCACAAAAAGCTTTTTTACCCTGTGCTGCTAAACCTGCCGCAAATGTAACGGCATGTTGTTCCGCTATGCCAACATCGAACGCTCGATCTGGAAACGCGTGCATCATAGACAGCAAACTAGAACCACTTGGCATGGCCGGTGTCATGCTAACGATTTGTTCGTTTTGTTGAGCTAGTTGAACTAATGCTTCGCCAAATACATCTTGATACTTTGGGGCTTTCACTTTCACCGATGGTGAGGCTAATGATTTCCCCGTTATTTTGTCAAACGGTGAACTTTGAGCATGCCACTTAGTTTGCTCTCTCTCAGCTGGTGCAAAACCTTTCCCCTTGACAGTAACTACATGCAGAAGCTTGGGCCCCTTAACATTTTTTAAATCTTCAAGCGTTTTCCTAAGACCATCAACATCGTGACCATCAATAGGGCCATAATATTTAAAGCCAAAAGAACGGAACAAGGACCCTGGAGTCACCGCCGCGGTAATAGCCGACTCTAAGCGAGAAGCTATTTTACGCATGGTATCACCGGCCGCCTTAAAATGTCCTAACAGGTCATAAATTTCGTCTCGAACCCTGTTAAACGTTTTACTGCTGGTTATATCCGCTAAATATTCGTTCAAAGCACCCACATTGGGATCAATGGACATATTATTATCATTGAGTATGACTAACACATCTTTATTCATGAACCCAGCGTTATTAAGCGCTTCAAAGGCTTGCCCACCGGTCATTGCGCCATCGCCGATAACAGCGACTACTTTATTACCTGTACCATCTAAGTCGTTTGCTACCGCCATGCCAAGGGCCGCTGAAATGGAAGTGGACGAGTGACCTACTCCAAATGCGTCATGCTCGCTTTCCGAGCGCTTCGGAAAACCCGATAGGCCTTGATAGGTACGGTTGGTATGAAATTGATCTCTTCTACCCGTTAAAATTTTATGCCCGTAAGCTTGGTGTCCAACATCCCAAATAATACTATCATCAGGTGAATTGTAGACATAATGCAATGCAACTGTTAATTCAACCACACCCAGAGAGGCCCCAAAATGACCTCCATGTACCGAGACTATATCGATTATAAATTGGCGTAATTCGTCTGAAACTTCTCGCAACTGTGTTGGTGAGAGCTTTTTTAGATCCGCAGGCGATTGAATGTTCTTTAATAAGGGACCCGCTGTAGGAACAGACACTAAAGACTCGTTATTCACTGTATGATTGATAGAATCCATGGTTTAACCCAGAAATTAATTCGAGCTAGACTGAACCTCTTGAATTTTTAACTCTGCTTTTTCTAATAAATCAGAGCATTTTTTTGAGAGTTCAACCCCTTTTTGATACAGTTCAATAGACCTTTCCAGAGACACATCCTCTTTTTCCAACTCTTGAACTATATGTTCTAACTCTTTTAAAGCTTGTTCAAAGCTTGGTCGTTCCCTTTCTGTGTTATTTTCTACATTCATTTCTTGCATAGGTACAAAATACCACCTATTCCTCTAAAGAAAAAACGAGGGATTCCTCCCTCGTAAATTCATTAACTAACTAGTCGGAAATTAACACTCATGCCATATAAACTATCTAAGATGCTGCTTTATAGTACTTAAGCGAGACGGAGCCCCCAGAGGTCCGAGCTTTTAAAGGTATCCCACCCCCATTCATTGCTCCTTTTATCGCATCTCTAGAAGAGCTCCCGGTAAAATTTCTTAACTCTGTTCGAACCCGGCTCCCAGTTAGCTCTAAGTCATATCCAAGATTCTCTGGGACTTCAACCGTAACATTCCCACCAGAAGTTGAAACTTCTATGTACTCAATAGGATTTACTAAACGTAGATCTATGCTTCCTCCCGAAGTTCTGGCCTCTAAACTTCCTGATATTTCCTGAAGATGTAATGAGCCGCCACTGGTTCTGGCTTTTAGTCCTTGGGTGACCTTTTTAGCACGTATTGATCCTCCGCTAGTAGCTACTTCGGCTTGGCCTTCGATGTTTTCAAGTCGTATTGCTCCGCCAGAAGTTCGCATTTCAACATTTCCTTGGATATTATTGGCTTCCATGCTACCGCCTGACGTACGAGCATACTGGTTTCCAGCTAGGTTTTCAATACTGACGGAACCCCCTGAAGTTCTGGCATTGAGCTCTGTATTAACCG
>NTKP01000054.1 GCA_002457365.1 Rhodothermaeota bacterium MED-G12 | reverse complement strand
ATGATTCTGCTGATCAGCTACAATGGTAAATTATTAGTTTTATATTTAATTGTATTTTTCAACGTTGTATTCACGTACACAGCGTAAATAGAATTGAATAAGAAAATGAAATAAATCAGAATTATTTGACTATTGTTGAATTGGTATACATTAATACACATCTGAGTATACTTATTTTAGTTAAAATTATTTCTGATTTTTTATAGTTAACTCATTTAATGGTAGTAGCGTTTCGAGTGAAGTTAACAGTACGTATATTTAACTAAATTGAACAAAGCACAGGCTTACTATCATACTAAATAGCCAGCTTATGACTTTCATAATCACTAACCCATTTTGCCCACATACTCATGTCCAATTCATTTGAGCAATTCAAACACTTTGTAGCCCAGACGAGTGATGCGCCAATAGGCCTAGAAATTGTGCAGGCAGAAGGATCATTTATACACACCAAGCAGGGGCAAAGCTATGTAGATTTTATCTCTGGAATCGCTGTTAGTAGTCTAGGCCATCGCCACCCAGCCGTGGTGTCGGCTATAAAAAAACAAGTGGATAAACACCTTCATGTAATGGTGTATGGAGAGTTTGTACAAGAGGTACAATGGAATTTTGCTAAAGAATTAGTAGAGTTATTGCCGGAGCCATTGGAACAAGTGTACTTGGTGAACAGTGGAACTGAAGCAAATGAAGGGGCCCTCAAGCTGGCAAAAAAATCAACCCGGCGGACAAAATTAGTAGCCTTTCACAATTCTTACCATGGCGACACACACGGTTCGTTAAGTGTAACGGGGCGTAATGTCTATAGAGATCCTTATTTACCACTACTTCCAGATGTCTCTTTTTTGCATTTTAATAATCTGGATGACCTAACCAAGATTGATACGGAAACAGCAGCGGTCATTGTTGAGCCCATTCAAGGCGAAGGGGGGGTGATAGCTGCTCATCTCAATTGGTTACAGGCGTTAAGGAAGCGCTGCACCGATGTGGGGGCTGTTTTAATTTTTGATGAAATTCAATCAGGATTTGCACGAACAGGCCGCTTTTTTGCTTTTGAACATTATCAAGTTGTACCCGATATCTTATGCTTGGCAAAGGCAATGTCTGGAGGAATGCCTATGGGGGCTTTTGTGTCTTCACGTGAGCATTTCAAAAGTTTTATGTATGACCCACCTCTCAATCACGTCACTACCTTTGGGGGGCACCCGGTAAGTGCTGCTGCTGCTTTAGCCAACCTGAGAGTGTTAAAACAAGGTAACTTTGTGGCTAAAGCTAGAGTAATTGAGGAGTATGCACGAGCTATTTTGACAGGCCCAGGTATTATTGAATTAAGGGGTATGGGGGCAATGTTAGGCCTTGAATTACGCGACCGCTCATTGACTCAGAAAGTGGTAGAACGCTGTTTTGATAAGGGAATATTATTGGGTTGGACCCTTCATTCAAATACTCTCATTCGGCTTGCGCCCCCATTAACTATACCCATAAACCTGTTAGTCAAAACATTAGAATCAATTAAAGAAGCTATTGAAGTAGCAGTTGATGAAACGGTTGAAAAAATGGTTAAAGACCCGCTAAAATCTGCTCAACAGAAAACCGATTATAACGATGTTTATCACCCAACTACCTCCTCTAAATAGTATAAATCCGGCCACGCTCGAATGTATAAAGGAATATCAACAGCACAGTGAGCAGGACATAGAAAAACGATTGACTAGACTTAATGTAGCTCAAAAAGAATGGGGCGCTACAAAATTTACGCAACGAAAAGCCTGTATGCTTAAGCTGGCTGCAGAGTTGGAAAGAATTGAACAACACGCCGCACACACAATGGCTCTAGAGATGGGGAAGCCTTGGGCACAAGGTGTCAGGGAGATTTCTAAATGTGCCTGGCTTTCTAGTTGGTTTGCCGATTCTGCAGAGGCATACCTTGATGCGGATATAATACCCACTGAATTTCAACGTTCCTATGTTCAATATGAGCCAATTGGAAATGTTCTGGCTATAATGCCTTGGAATTTCCCTTTTTGGCAGGTTTTTCGATGTGCCGTACCAGCAATAATGGCGGGTAATGGTGTTGTATTAAAACATGCCCCAAGTACCCAAGGTTGTGCAGAGATTATTGAACAGCTATTTTTAGAGGCAGGATTCCCGGAGGGATTGTTGGTGCATATTAAAGTAGATAACAGTAGAGTTAAGGCCTTAATAGCTCATCCGGCTGTGAATATGATTACATTCACCGGGAGTACGGAGGCAGGTCGGGTAGTGGCTAAACAAGCAGCGGAATATCTCAAGCCGAGTGTGTTGGAATTGGGTGGAAGTGATCCTTATCTAGTATTTGACGATGCTGTGGTCAAAAATGCGGTTGAAAAGTGTGCACAATCCAGATGGTTAAATACCGGTCAGTCTTGTATAGCCGCTAAGCGAATCATAGTAGTGGACGCTATTTTCGATGAATTTATGACCCAATTTTTGACTTTTGCGCGTCAATATAGTTTCACAAATCCTTCAAATCGCACTACTGAGGGTTATTTTGTGGGCCCAATGGCACGAATTGATCTGAGAGATCAACTTGCTAAGCAGGTAAGTGATTCCATTGCCTCAGGGGCTCAATGCGAATTAGGCGGATACATTCCTGAAGCTAAGGGTGCCTACTACCCTGTGACTGTTTTATCAAACGTTAGCCCAGGTATGCCAGCCTTTGATCAAGAATTATTTGGTCCAGTTGCTGCTATTATCCGAGCTAAAGATGATCGACACGCCATTGAATTGGCAAATAAAACTAACTATGGGTTGGGAGCGGCGCTATTTACCAAATCCGAGTCTCGAATGACACAATATCCTAAATTGTTACAGGCAGGAAACATAGCTATAAATGATATGGTTAAATCCGATCCTCGTTTACCATTTGGGGGATACAATGAGTCTGGATGGGGTAAAGAATTAGGGTTACAAGGTATTAGAGCGTTTACCCGAACCCAAACGGTCGTACAGCCTTAGTAACTACTGAGACTATTAAACCGATTCCAAAGCCTGCATCACGAGTTGTAATTGCTCGGCATCATGAATTTTTTTCTGCCCAGCAGCGGGTGATGCAGACGCTTGCCTTCCTGCATATCGAAGTTTTTGACCTTTGGCTAAAATCTGTTGAATGCGATCAGATACAAAAAACCAAGCTCCCATATTCTTGGGTTCTTCCTGGCACCAGACTATATCTTTTGCTGATTTAAAGCTTCTTAGATATTGTTGAATGTCATAATCTGGGAAGGGATAAAGCTGCTCAACTCTCACTAGTGCAACGTTGTCTAATGATAATTCATCGGCTTTTTGGAGCAAATCGTAGTACACCTTACCTGAACAGATCACCACCCGCTCAACGGACGTGGTGTCATCTAAACGATCGTCTTCTAAGAATGGACGAAAATAACCTTTCGCTAATTCATCCACATTGGAAACAGCTCTTGGATGGCGTAGAAGGCTTTTTGGACTCATAAGAATCCCTGGCTTTTTATGCTCCTGTAAGCATTGCTTTCGAAGCATATGGTAATACTGTGCAGGAGTAGTCAGATTAAATACCTGCATATTGTCCTCCGCGCACAATTGTAAAAAGCGTTCAAGTCGTGCCGATGAATGTTCTGGTCCTTGACCTTCATAGCCATGGGGTAAATTCATCAAAAGAGAGGAGGTTTGTCCCCATTTTACTTCACTTGAAGAAATAAATTGATCAATAATAATTTGAGCACCGTTGGCAAAGTCACCAAATTGTGCTTCCCAAATTATCAATGCATCCTTTTTTACTGCTGAATATCCAAACTCAAAGCCTAATGCCGCATATTCACTCAACAGTGAATTATGCACATGGAATCTACCTTGTCCCTCTGTTATATGATTGAGCGGAGTAAAGGTCTGATCGGTAGTAGTCCCATGGAGTACGGCATGACGGTGAGAAAAAGTTCCCCTTTCCACATCTTGTCCCGTTACGCGGACGGTTCTACCGGCAGTAAGCAGGGATCCAAATGCCAAAGCTTCCGCGAATCCCCAATCGATTTTCTTTTCGTTCTTTTGAACTGTCTCTGCTCGTTTTGCTAGTTGACGTAGGAGTTTTGGGTTGGCGTCAAAATCTTTTGGTACGGTATTTATTTTAACAGCAATCTCTTCCAGCTTTTCCCTTGAGAAGGTGGTGTCTGGGAATATATTTCGATTTTTTTGAACGCTTTCCTTGCGATCTATGAGTTCGTTTGTGACCTCCAAATGAGGAATTTTTTTGGCATCTTCAAAAGCGGCCATTAATAACTCATCAAACTCATCAAAAATTTGTTGGGTTTCCTCGGTGGTGAGTTCTTGGTGCTTGACCAACCATTCGGTATATAAATCTCGTACCGTTTTGTGGTCATTGATCTCCTTATACATACCTGGTTGCGTAAAAGCTGGCTCATCACCTTCATTGTGACCATGTTTACGATAACCAATTAGATCAATAATAACATCCTTGCCAAATTTTTGACGGTACTCAAGTGCCATTTGAATTGCATGTACAGCCGCTTCAGGATGGTCACCATTTACATGAAAAATAGGGGCAAGTACAGATTTAGCTAAATCTGTAGCATATTCGGTACTTCTACCATCACTAGGTAGGGTGGTAAAACCTATTTGGTTGTTAATGATGATATGAACCGTTCCACCGGTTTTATACCCTTCTAACAAGGACATATTTAGCGTTTCAGCCACTACACCTTGTCCAGCGAATGCAGCATCACCGTGCATAAGAACTGGGATAATTTTTTGTTGAGCATTACTGGCTTCATGATGATCTTGCACTGCGCGTGAAGCTCCTTCAACCACAGGATTTACTGCCTCTAAATGGGATGGATTAGGCATTAGCTCGATCTCGATTTGCTTTTCAGACGCAGTCACATGGGTACCTTTGGCGCCCAGGTGGTATTTAACATCGCCAGAACCTTGAATGGTATCTGGATCTACGTTGCCTTCGAACTCGGCAAACACCCGGTGATAAGGTTTGTTCATGATATTAACCAACATATTCAAACGACCGCGATGGGCCATACCCATGAATACCTTTTCTACATCATAATCTCCAGCTTTCTCCAATAAGAAATGCATCATGGGGATTAAGGTGTCATTCCCTTCTAGTGAGAAACGTTTGTGGCCAATGTATTTTTTATGCAGAAACTCTTCAAAGGCCATCGCCTGGTTAAGTTTTGAAAGAATCTGCTTTTTATCATCCTTTGTCAGTACAGCTTCATTAAGTGAAGACTCCATGCGTTCACGTAACCATTTTCGCTCTTCTAAATCGAGTAAATGCATGTAATCAGCACCGATCTGCTCACAATAGGTATCTCGAAGAAGCTTAATGATGACGCGCAAAGTGGCTTGGCGTTTACCACCTAACCCACCACAATAAAATTCTCTGTCTAAATCCCAAACCGATAAACCATAATAGGCCAGATCAAGCTCAGGATTGTATCCGGGTTCTTTTTCTAATGGATCCAGGTTAGCCAGTACGTGGCCGCGCATGCGATACATATTAATAAGTCTCCAAACACCTATGGTCCGGCGATCCTCTTCCAGTGTGTTACCGCCACCATTGAATGGTCCCGAATAAAAATCTTCTCCATATGGAATCGGGTCGTAAGGTATTTCTAGATCAGAAAAAATAGAATCGTAAAAATCGGCTTGTCCACTCAGTAAATGATTTACTTCGTTCAAAAAAGCACCAGATTCAGCCCCTTGTATAATTCGATGATCATACGTACAAGTCATGGACATAACCTTAGATATACCAAGTTGGTTGAGCACATCTTTGGACATATTCTGAAACTCGGCAGGGTAGTCAATCGCCCCAGTCGCAATGATTGCACCTTGACCAGGCATGAGTCGAGGAACAGACGATACGGTTCCAAGTGTTCCAGGATTGGTGACCGATATAGTAGTTCCTTGGTAATCCTCTATTTGAAGTTTACCATTACGTGCTTTGTTCACCAGTTCAGCAAACGCGTACAAGAACTCCCTAAAGTTCATTTTATCTACGCCTTTGATGTTCGGTACAACCAAATTTCGGCTTCCATCTTTATTAGGTAAATCAACTGCAACCCCTAGTTTAATCTGCTCAGGAACTACTCGATAGTGAACCTTACCATCTTTATGATAGGTATGATTAATGGTCGGAAATTTTTTGATTGCATGAATAACTGCCCAGCATATGAAATGGGTAAACGAAGCTTTCGGTTCATTCCTTTTTACCAAATGCCGATTGATGATGGTCCGGTCTTCTATCATCATCTTCACAGGAAGCACTCTCAAGGAAGTAGCAGTAGGTACTTCTAAACTGGCGTCCATATTTTCTACAATTTTTGTAGCAACGCCTTTGATTTTTTGAAGTTCACCTGCAGGTGCTGGGTTTTTAGCTTTTGAAGCTGCTTCAGAGCCGGCAGGTTTAGTAGCTGTGGAAGGGGGGACATTGTTCGCTACCGAATCCTGATGGCTTTCCCTACTATTCGGGTTACTTGCGGCGGTACTTTCAACGCCATTTAATTCATCAAAATAACGTTTCCAGTGCGTGGGCACTGAATTAGGAGAATTTTGGTACTGCTCGTATAACTCTTCTACTAGTGCTGAATTTGGGCCGAATGCGGCTTCTAATGATTTCAAGGTGAGATTAACTAAGTGGGTTGAACAATTGTAAAGACATACATCAGGCCGATAAGAACCTTTTTGTTATCGACGTAAATTAAGCAGATGAAAGTAAAAAAGCACTTAAACATTCGTTTAATGTGCGCCTTATTCACACTTTAAACTGGCTTAATCAAAATGTATATTCCATGCTATTCAAATTGATTAACCCATGCGGTTATCATGCCTTTAAAACCTAACAAACCAGCCATTAATATACATGAAATCAACGGAGAAAAAGACTACTGGAGCTGAAGAAATACATTGGAATCTGGGTGATTTATATGCGGGAATTGATGATCCAGCATTTGCTAATGACCAAGTAGAAGTTCTAGAAAGAGCTCAATCTTTTGCCACACAATACCGAGGCCGAATTGCGGAATTGGATGCCACAGAATTCCTAGCTTTACTCAAAGAATATGAGGCTATTCAAGATATGGCTGGTAAAATCGGATCTTTTGCCTATTTATTGTGGAGTACTAATACTCAAGATGCTGCCTATGGAAAAACCGTTCAGTCCACCAACGAGTTAGGTTCCAAATTAAGTCAATATATGGTGTTTTTTCGGGTAGAATGGTTAGCCCTCGATGAGGAACACGCCCACCAGCTGATCAATGATCCAGTTTTAGCGAAGTATAAGCACTATTTAGAGTCATCGCGGTCGTACAAGCCCTATTCACTTAGCGAAGAGCAAGAGCAAATACTTTCAGCTAAAAGCGTAACAGGGCAGAGTGCATGGGTGCGCTATTTTGACGAGACCTTGGGCTCAGCAACGTTTCATTATGATGGGGAAGAAAAATCAGAGCAAGAAGTCTTGAGCCTTTTGCATGACCCTAACAGAGAGGTTCGTAGAGAGGCTCATGCCTCTTTATCGAATGGGTTTAACAAACTTTCTCGAAGTTTGACCTTCATATTCAACACCTTGTTAGCCGATAAAGCAACCAACGATGAATTGCGGGGCTATCCATCATGGATTCATGCGCGTAATTTATCTAATGAAACCGACAAAGAAACAGTGGATGCCCTTGTCCAGGCGGTGACGGGTCATTACCAATGGGCACAGCGGTATTATACCCTTAAATCGAAGCTATTAGGGATAGATGATTTTAAAGATTACGACCGATATGCTCCTTTAAAAAAGACAAAGACTACGGTTTCATGGAAGCAAGCACGTTCAATGGTGTTGGATGCTTATGGTGAATTTAGCCCCATGATGTCGGATATCGCTTTGCGTTTCTTTGACGAAAAATGGATTGATGCCGCTATAAAACAAGGCAAAAGAGGGGGCGCCTATTCGGCAGGAACCGTTCCATCTGTCCATCCCTATGTGTTTATGAACTATGATGGCAGGCTGCGTGATGTACAAACCCTAGCCCACGAATTGGGTCATGGTGTACACCAATACCTATCCAGGAAACAAGGAGCCCTTCAAGCCAGTACCCCCTTAACGACCGCAGAAACGGCCTCTGTTTTTGGTGAAATGTTGGTATTCCAACGCCTATTAAAGCAGCTGGACGATCCAATGGAGGAACTAGCCTTGTTAATGGGTAAAATTGATGACACCATCGCGACCGTATTCCGGCAAATTTCCATGAATCGATTTGAAGAAGCCATGCATACGGCGCGGCGAGAAGAGGGAGAACTCACTACAGAGCGGTTTTCTGAACTTTGGAATACCGAGCAAGAAAAACTCTATGGAACATCGGTTGAATTGACTCCGGAATACCGTCACTGGTGGTGTTATATTCCACATTTCTTGCACACACCAGGTTATGTATATGCCTACGCTTTTGGTGAGTTACTGGTGCTGGCATTATATGAAGAATATCAGCGTAAGCCGGAAGGCTTTGCGGATCGTTATTTGTCCTTATTAGAAGCAGGGGGGTCAGAGTGGCCGCATGAACTCATTGCTCGTATGGGGCTGGATATACAAGACCCTCAATTCTGGCAAAAAGGATTGGCTTCTTTTGAACGTATGATACTCCGGGCAGAAGAGTTATATGCACAGGTGCAAAATCAATAGCAAAATAAAGAGATGAATGTGAGTGTATTACACACTATCTTTAGCAAAATTACCCCTATATGAGTTTAGACCGTCAAGAAAAAGCATTACGTGAATTCAAGCAAATAATTGCTGATTTAGTGCATTTACTACGCGCTTCAACTGGTTCTCAGTTAGCCTATATGTGCTGGGTTAACCAATCTAGACAGCAGTTTGTTTGGGAAACCCACAGTACTCGCCTAAGTAATGTTATGTTCAAAGATCGAGTAAACTTTTATCATCATTTCCTCGACGACTATAAGGAGCTTGACGAGCTCATTAAACTGCGTATTGGAGAGGATATTTCAAAAGCCAAATTGGGGCATTATTTCAGTGTGGTACACGCAAAAAGTATGCTGATCATCCCTTTCATAAACAAAGGGGAGACCGTTGGGCTTACGGTGCTTGAATCTGATCAAGACTTGGACGAAGAGTCCTTACTCGATGCTATCTATTCCTACAACAATGCGATGGTAAATGTGCTGGATACCTACCTCGAAGTCGTAGATTTGCACGAGCAGCAAAAGGAATGGGAGGAATACGAGGAATCCCTAGCTAATGTCCACTCACGTTTGAACAAAGTGGAAGTAATCACCACTTGTTTGGATGAAATGCAATTCTTGTTACCAAATGGTGGGGTAAGTTTTCTATGTGCGGCTATGGACCACTGGACACTTGCACTCAATGCCAAATTTGCAAAAAATGCACCTTATGTGGGGCTTGGTGTGGATGACAAAAGCAGTGTACGGGATGCTTTGGAGAGAGGAATTCCTGTCTTTAATATGCACTTTAACTCAAATCCTAAGTTGGTATCCGCGTATGAATCCAGAACCGAGGGTGCAAGCTATGTGTTGCCATTATTAGTCCATGATCGTCGTCAGGGAGCCTTTATTGCCTATGACAAAGACCCGCTTAGCTTCAAAGAATCTACTAAGCATAAGTTGGCCAACTTGGCTCGAGTTGCAGCGCTACAATTACAAAGCAACACGCGCAAATCCACCATGGATGAAGACATTTTCACTGAAAAATATCAAGCTGTGGTTACAGAACTTTGGGAAAAATCGGTGGAGCATGAATTGTACCGTTTACGTACCGAGCCAGAACGGCATACTTGGATGGGGCTCGTAACGTTGGAGGATCTTTCCTCATTTCGAACTCGCTTTAGAATGGAAGAACTTCAAAGAATGCAACGAGATATCGTACGCTTTTTGAACCCCTACCTATTTCAGCAGAAAGGGTATATCGGGTTTCAATCCGATTATGTCTATAGTTTCATACTTCAAAGCAACAAAGAATCAGCATTAGAAGAATGGGTAGAGCAGACCCGCTCCAAAGTTGCTCACGGGTTAAAACTGAGTTCAGGAATGAACATAACGGTTTCCTTTAAATTTGGTGCGGTAAAATTAAATGCCGAATACCCAAACGCTTACGAAGTGCTAAGTTTAGCCAAACAACAGCTTGCCGAAGTAGTGAAAGCTGAGCAAGAACACCTCCAG
>NTKP01000053.1 GCA_002457365.1 Rhodothermaeota bacterium MED-G12 | reverse complement strand
AAAAAACGTACTTTTACAGAGATTTAAAATACACTTTATATAGGCTATGAAAAAATTGTATTATTCAATGGGTGAGGTAAGTACACTAACCAATTTACCCCCACATGTGTTAAGAAATTGGGAAAAAACATACCAAGAGCTTAAACCAAAAAAAAATAGTGCGGGAAATCGTGCCTATACCGATGAGGATGTAGCACTCATCTTCAAGATCAAAGAGTTGGTTGAAGACCAAAAGTTTACCAGTGATGGAGTAAAAAAAGTTTTAAAAAACATGGATCTAACCCAAGGCCTACATACTCAATCAGCACTTACTCCGGAAATGCGAAAAGATTTAACGGAAGTGAGAATTTTTATGACTCAACTTCTTCAAAAGCTTTAGTGCGCTGTGATAAAATAAGCACAAAAATAAAAATAACAGACAAAAGTAAAGCCACACCGAGAAGGTGAAGCACCTGCAATACTCCAGGCATATCTAACCATTGAAGGCCTATCCCAATCAATACTTGTGATATAACCCCAATAGGAATGGCATAGCCAAGTAGAATAAACCCCTTTGTGCCACTGTAGCTTCTTCCTGTTTCATTCTTTGAAAACCTATAAACACGATAAGAAAGCAGCGCTATTGTGATAAGTAAAAGCCAAGAGAAACTTCTATGAATTTTATAGATTATTCCTAACTGCTCAATCCATAGACTTCGATCTGTCAAACCCATCCCTATTTTCACCACATCAATAGATTCACGAACCTGGGTTCCAAGTACCATTTGTATTATGCTTAACACACCAATACCGATTCCTAATTGTAAGAATCGATGTTTTGATTTTTGACTCATTTGTAATTCAACAAAATCTTCTTTTGACTTAAAACTCGCATATAACAGTACTCCAACGATAATCATAGCCAGTAGCATGTGCAGGGTAATCATACCTGAAGCAAGCCCAGAGCGTACCACCTGCCCTCCAAGCCACGCTTGAAATAATACTAGAATCAATGCAAGCAAAGAAGATATAGTAACAGTGGGTTTAGATCTACGATATCTAAGGGAGGTTAAAAAATTAGCGGCGATAAAAAACCCAACCAATACCCCTATTAGCCTATTCACATACTCGGTCCATGTTTTGAATGCATTGAAACTGTCTACATCAAACCCTGAAGGCAGATCTGACACATGCATAGGAGGTATCCATAACCCATAGCACTTTGGCCAATCAGGGCAGCCTAATCCAGCGCCCGCAGCTCGGACTATCCCTCCCACCATAATTAGAAATAGAGTAGCTGCTATAGTGCTTAAGGCAGTTTTTTGATAGAGATTTAATTTCATCTTTAAGAGGTTCTTTTTACCTACAATTAAATCGATTATTCGTTATTTTTAATGCTCTAAAATTACACTTATGAACGCATATTTGCTTGAATATCATCGAAAATAAGTTGTCCTTCCAAAACAGCCTTCGCGCTAAATTATCCGATTACTATATACTTACTAAGCCCGGCATCACTCTGACCGTACTAATAAGTATGCTAATGGGGTTTTTGATGGCAAGCGTTGTGGTAAAAGGGTCTATTGATTGGGCCTTAATGATCCATGCAACTATAGGTACCTATCTCATTGCAGGAGGCACAGCCGCGCACAATCAATTTTTAGAAAGAGGCCTTGACGGATTAATGAACAGAACTAAGGCACGCCCATTGCCCACCCAGCGAATTTCAGCCTTTGAAGGCAAACTATTTTCAGTCAGTTTAATCATTATTGGCTTAGCTTATCTAGTGTGGTTTACCCACCCAGTTGCGGGAGCTGTTTCCTTAGCAACTACACTCATTTACTTGGGATTATATACCCCTATGAAGCAAAAGACAGCATTTAATATCGTTATCGGGGCGGTTCCAGGGGCTTTACCTCCAGTTGGAGGATGGGCTGCGGTAACCGGGACCGTTATCGATCCTGGGATGTGGGTATTATTTGCCATCGTTTTTTTCTGGCAAATACCACATGTTATGGCCATCGCTTGGGTCTGTAAGGATGATTACTCTGGAGCAGGTTTTAAAATGCTTCCTAAAGGTGATCACAATGGACTAAAAACCTCCATTTATGCCCTGCTATGCATACTAATTTTATTTGGAGTCAACTATTCATTATATGCCCTTGGCTTAGCTCATGGCTTATTTTTAATAAGTAGCATCCCCATAGGACTGTTTTTTCTTTTTTTTGGTTTACGTTTCATCCAATCAAGATCACATAAAACAGCACGGGCACTCATGTTTGCTTCTATTGCCTATCTACCTCTTATCTGGCTTGTATTAAGCATCGATGTTCTAATTTACTAATCCCAAATTCTCAAAGTATTACCCCATGCATTATTACCGGGTTCGTGACATTGCCGACACATTAAAGGATAGTTTTGATTATCTAAGAGCACATGGTAAACATCTATTGGGTATTTGGAGCCTGTTTGCTGCCCCACTTATCTTACTACATCATTTTTTGTTATCTAAACTGCCTCTTGAAGAAATTCTGCAGCAATTTGAATCAGAAGAGTTACTGCTTGGGTTCAATGGGCTAGATGCAATTGATTCAATGATGGGACCTATGTACCCTTTAGTCATTATTTCCGCTATTCTAAGTCAAGCAACCTCGATAGTAATAATCCTTGAACACATCAAATGTACCAAGGATGCTATAGCCTTGAACCCTGAGGATATCCCCTCATTATTCCCTAAAATTTTAGGCTTCAGTGTACTTTATTTTTCGGTTTCCATGATTTTAGGTCTTTCAATGCTTTTCTTTTTCTTTCCATTTTTGTTCATGGGAACCAAATTAGCAGTTAGTTTTCAGAGCTACATTATCGGAGAAAAGTCACTAGTAGAAAGCTTGGTTCATAGTTGGAACATAACTACCTACCAAGCATGGCCAACTTTTGGGCTTTTGATAATTCTACTTCTTCTGATTGTTATGATTAGCTCATTAATTCAAATACCTGCTGAATTCATTCGAATAGGTTTAGATAAGGTGTCATGGATGGCCAGTGATATAGGTGTATTTATTTCTACATTAATCAGTGGCTTGTTCAACGTTTTAACCGCTCTCACTACTATAGTATTTCAAACCGTATTGAGTTTTAATTTTTTCAATCTAAGCGCTAGATACTCCAGTGAGATTACAACAACACCCACAAAGTAGCTTTTTGTTATGCTAACATCTTTGTGTATTCAGTGAGTGTAAAGAGTACTGATAATTTATTTTTTAACAGGTTAGACTGTAAAATAAAGACCTGCTAAAGCGCAAGTCAATTAATGCAATGCCCGATTAAAACAAAGGTGGAAATAAGCTAGGATTTATTTCCTGCATAATTCCATAAGCTGCATTGAAGATATCCTCAGCATTTGGCTTGCTAAAGTAATCCCCATCGGAAGAGTAAGCCGGGCGATGGGCTTTAGCTGTCAAGCAAACAGGAGCGGCATCCAACAAATAAAACCCCTTTTGCTGCTGTAATACCTTCTGAAGTATGTAAGCGGAGGCTCCCCCCGGCACATCTTCATCGACGATGAGTAGTTTATTTGTCTTGCTGAGTGATGTCCGAATAAGTCCGTTTATGTCGAATGGCAACAAGGTACGGATATCAATCAAATCTACTCCAATACCAATTTCTTTGAGGTCAGAGACAACGCTTTTGGCAATATTAAGTGTTGATCCATAAGAAACTAACGTTAGATCATTACCTTCGTTGAGTAAGCTAGGTGTGCCTAATGGGATAGTGAACTCGCCAAGATTATTTGGTAAGTCTTCCTTTAACCGATACCCATTTAGGGGCTCTATAATGATGGCTGGATCATCGCCTTTAAGTAAGGTGTTATACATTCCAGCCGCTTCGGTTAAGTTCCTAGGTACGCACAGGTGAACACCGCGTAAACTTCCAAGTAGAGTCGACATGGGGGATCCCGAGTGCCAAATTCCCTCTAATCGGTGCCCTCGTGTTCTTATTATCACGGGTGATGCTTGTCCGCCTTTGGTCCGGTACCTTAGACTAGCTAAGTCATCTGACAGTACAAATAAAGCATAAAAAATATAATCTAGATACTGAATTTCAGGAATAGGACGAAGACCTCGAATAGCCATCCCAATTCCCTGACCAATGATGGTTGCCTCTCGAATACCGGTATCCATTACACGAGAACTGCCGAACTCTTCCTGTAATCCTTCAAGTCCCTTATTAACATCACCTAGTGCTCCAACATCTTCACCAAAGGTTAGAAGCTCAGGATATTTCTTGAATAATGCTCTAAAGTTATCCCTGATGACAATTCGGCCATCCACTTTAACAGGTTTAGTATCATAGCTCGGAGCAATAGGCTCCACATGTAAAGGAGAATAAGGCGTTTCACTGTATAAGTGAGAATGATAGCGGTCTTGGGTAGTTATTTTAAGATTTTCCAACCATTCAACCAGCTGTTTTTTAGCCACTGATTCATTAGAACCAAGGGTTCGTAAGGCTTTATGAATGCTTGATACGATATCCTTTCGAATTGGGTTTGGGGTAGATTTCAAGCGCCGCATAATAACATCAATAGATTTTGATGCATTGGTTTGAGAATGCGGCAACTCCCCTTTCAAAGAGCGCATTAGTGTTAATATGTAATCACGTTCCTGCTTAATTGGACCAATATACTCCTGCCATGCCAATTGCTTAGCTTCCAACGCCTCTAGCTGAGCCTCAGATTCTAAAGCATCAAGTTCAGATTCCGATGCAATTTTTTTGGCTAAAATCCACTTCCTAAATTGCTGAAGGCAACAATACTCACTTTCCCATTCAAGACGTTCCTTGCTTTTGTATCTCTCATGAGAGCCGGAGCTAGAATGCCCCAAAGGCTGGGTGAGCTCTTCTACATGAATGAGTACAGGTACATGCTCAGATCGAGCCAGTTCAGATGCTCTGGTATAGGTTGCAATTAAATCCTCATAATCCCAGCCTTTAACCTTTATTATTTCTACCCCACTGGTTGATTGGTCCCGTTGCATCCCACTTAACGCTTCAGAAATACTTTCTTTGGTGGTCTGAAACTTTTTAGGAACACTAATTCCATATCCATCGTCCCAAACAGAAATAACAGCCGGTGCTTGCAGGACCCCTAGGGTATTCATGGTTTCCCAAAATACACCCTCAGATGTACTCGCATCCCCTATAGTTCCAAACACAACTTCGTTACCTTTATCGGAGAATTTCTTCCATTTTCCAGATTGAAGCTTTTTCTGACTCCGATAAATTTTAGAAGCTTGGGCTAGACCTGCAATACGTGCCATCTGCCCAGCTGTCGGTGAGATTCCAGATACTGAATTTTTCCTACTCACCTGATCCACCCAATCCCCGGCTTCATCTAATAACCGTGAACCAAAATGAGAATTCATTTGTCTTCCAGCTGAGAATGGGTCTGCCTGGACGTCGGGGTGAGCATACAATTGGGCAAAAAATTGGGTTAATGTGGCTTCACCAATAGCAAACATAAAGGTTTGGTCACGGTAGTACCCACTTCGAAAGTCACCATTTTTAAAGACCTTCGCCATCGCTAACTGGGGTAACTCTTTCCCATCCCCAAATATTCCGAATTTAGCCTTACCCGAAAGCACTTCTTTTCTACCCAAAATGGATGCATGTCTACTAAGCCATCCCAAGCGGTAATCCTTTAGGATATCCTCTTTCCTTTCTTTGGAAACACGCGTTCGCTTTTTTTGGGTTGAAACTTCAGACATTTTTATAGAACAGATTTACGCACAGTTAATGAAAAAAAACTCTTGATACCCTATTAATTAGATGTACTAATATAATGTACTGTTACCTCCCAAAAAAGTATTTCAGATTACTAATCTGTAAATGCTTTGCATAAAGTAACTTAACTTACAATTAAATAATCAGTACTATCAAGCTATTCAGTAAAACCACCCCGGGTCATCTTCATGGGATCTAATGCGGTATCCAAGTCCTGATCAGTAAGATCCGTCATTTCCTTAGCTACTTCTTTCAAGGCACGACCCTCTGCATATGCTTTTTTTGCAATTTTAGCAGCTAAATCATACCCAATAATAGGATTAAGTGCCGTCACTAAAATTGGGTTTTTACCTACTTTATCGGCGATAACATCTTCCCGAATGGTTAATCGGGAAACCGACCTATCGGCCAAATTGTTTGCTGCATTGGCTAACAACTTGATGGACTCAAGAAGGTTATGAGCTACTACCGGCAGCATGACATTCAACTCGAAGTTTCCTGATTGACCTGCCACAGAAACGGTAAGATCATTTCCCATAACCTGCGCGCATACCATAGCTACAGATTCCTCGATGACTGGGTTTACCTTTCCTGGCATAATGGAAGAACCTGGTTGTAAAGCAGCCAATTGAATCTCCCCTAGCCCACTGTTAGGTCCAGAATTCATCCAGCGTAAATCATTGGCCATTTTCATTATCCCGACAGCGATTGTTTTCAGTTGAGCACTCATTTCTACAGGAGCATCGACCGTTGCTTGAGCTTCAAAGTGATTTTCAGCCTCTCTAAAGGATACCCCTGTTTGCTTGGAAACGTTTTTTGCAAATTCGGCCCCAAAATTCGGGTGGGTATTAATCCCAGTGCCCACGGCCGTTCCACCTTGAGGTAATTCGGATAAACGTACCTTTGCATCCTGAATTCGGTCTACTCCTAAACGCAGTTGTCTAGCGTAGCCCCCAAATTGCTGAGCAATCGTTATCGGCATGGCATCCATTAAATGTGTCCTTCCCGTTTTTACGACATGCTCATATTCAGAGCCTTTGTGCTCAAAGGTCATAGCTAAATGTTGCAATGCGGGTATAAGTTTATCCTTTAATTCGATGACCGCTGCAATTCTAATGGCTGAGGGAATTACATCGTTCGAACTTTGCCCAAAATTCACATGATCATTGGGGTGAACAGGAATCTGCAGGTTAGGGAAAGACTTATTCGCCAACCTAGCCACAACCTCATTGGTATTCATATTGCTCGAAGTTCCTGAACCCGTTTGAAATATATCGACTACGAATTCTGCATCATGGTCACCATCAATAATTTGTTGCGCAGCTACCTGAATTGCCTCCGATATCCCTACTTCCAACTTCCCCAAATCGGCATTTGCTTGTGCTGCATTTTTCTTGATAATACCTAAAGCCTTTATAAATGCCCTAGTAAATCGAATTCCGCTTATAGGGAAATTATCGTGTGCTCGTTGTGTTTGAGCTCCATATTTAGCGTTTTCGGGGACTTTTACTTCCCCCATAGAATCTTTTTCTATTCGATACATGATTTTTTATTGAATGAAGTTCTACCCAATCCGAAGAATGAGTGGTTATCAGTAGCTATAATTTCTTTGCATACATTCTATATCGCTTGTCTATTCGGGCGCCTAAGCGTTGAGCGAGATGAATCATCTCTGTGTTGTTGTCCAAGACCCAACTTAATTCCGATTCGATAAAATTTCGTTTGAGAGCGAATTCAATGGTTCGTTGATGGAAAAGAGCATCAATTCCCTTGCCTTGGTATTCGGGGAGAATACCCATCAAGGCGGTTCGTATTCGATTAATCTTACGTTTTCCCCATAAAAACTTAATAAACCCAAATGGAAATAGATTTCCATTCATTGTCCTAAAAACCTGATTTAAATCGGGAAGTGCTATAGAGAAGCCAACAGGTTTGCCGTCCCATTCCGCTATATGAGCAAAATCTTCATCCAAGATCATCTTAAACTCTTTAGCAAGCCCTTTAATTTCGTCAAGGCTTAGAGGTAAAAATCCCCAATTATTTTTCCATGCCTCATTATAAATGTCCCGGACTATCTTTACCTCCTCATCCATATTTTTGAGTGAAACAGGTCTAATTTGGATTTGAGGATATCGCCGCATAATCATGCTCTTTGCTTTACGCATGCGATCGAAATCAACATTAGTTTGATCAACTACAAAGGCTAATAAATCACGAACTCCATCATATCCAGCACTGAGGGCAAGCTTCTCATAATAAGGTTTGGAATAAGGCATCATGATGTAGGGAAACTTGTCAAACCCATCCACTAAAAACCCTAACACATCCATCATTCCGGGATTGGTTGGCCCAAGAATTTCTTCAACTCCTTGCTCCCGTAACCAGTCTTCGGCCACACGAAATAACAAATCAGCTGTAGGCTGATGATCAATACATTCAAAAAATGCAAAATGGCCCGTATTCAATCCATGCTGCTTATTGAAGCGATCGTCTACTACAGCTGCAATTCTTCCTGCCGGTTTATCGTCGTAATGAGCCAAAAACATGGCCATTTTAGCCTGCTTAAAGAACGGATTTTTTTTACTGTCGATTAACTTATGCTGCTCTTGACGCAGTGGCGGCACAAAAAAACCATCGGTCGCATAATGTAAGTACAGAAATTCAATAAACTCCTTTTTTTCGGTTTCTGTACTTACAAAGGTTACACCACTTGCAGCCATGTTCACCTTAGGAAACTAGAGAATTACCATTTTGGTCAATGATTCCGTGTTTCAACCCAACTTTTCTAAACGCCTCAAGTATTCTATCCAAATGCTCATCGGTGTGTGAGGCCATATAACTGGTTCGAAGAAGTGACTGACCTTGTGGAACAGCGGGCGGAATAACCGCATTCGTGTATACACCAGCTTCAAAAAGATCTTTCCAAAACTGGAAACAAAGCATCATCTCGCCAATAACAATAGGGATAATTGGAGTTTGTGAGGTCCAAACATTGAATCCTAACTTACGCAACTCGGTGCGCATATAAGTCGAAATTTCATGTAATCTAGTTAATCTCCATGGCTCCTCAGCCATAATATCCATCGCTTTCAATACGGTAGCAACATTTGCTGGAGGCATGGAGGCACTAAAAATGTGGGCAGGTGAGTGATGTCGAATATATTCTATTACCTCTCTTTGACCTACTAGGAAGCCTCCTAAAGAGGCAAAGGATTTCGAAAATGTTCCACTTATCAGGTCAACTTCTTCCAGTAAGCCAAAAGTTGAAGCCGAGCCTCGCCCCCCTTCTCCAATCACTCCTACCGCGTGAGCATCATCTAGATAGAGTCGAGCCCCAAACTCTTTTGCTAAAGCCACCAATTCCGGTATTTTCGCTAAGGTGCCAGACATAGAAAACACACCATCACTTATAATGATCTTACCTGCTTCAGGATCTGCTTTTTCTAAAAGTCTTCGCAAATGATCCATGTCGTTATGATTGTAACGCATGGTTTTTGCAACCGAACACTGCGTACCGACTACTATGCAGGCATGATTATCTTTATCGGAAAAAATAATATCATTTCTACCCGCAATGGTTTGGATAGACCCTTCATTCGTTTGGTACCCTGTACTAAACAACACACAAGATTCTTTATTCATGAAATCTGCAAGCCGTTCCTCTAGCTCTATATGAATATCTAGTGTACCGTTTAAATATCTAGACCCCGTACAGCCCGTACCATATTTCACTATGGCCGCCTGAGCGGCCTCTATGGTTCTTTGATCATTGGTAAGACCCAAATAATTATTTGAGCCAGCCATAATAACTTCGTTACCTTCTATTTCTACAATAGTACCATCGGTGGCTTCTAAGGGTTTAAAATAGGGATACAAGCCTAAAGCTTTAACTTCGTCAGCTTTGGTATATCCAAAGGCTTTGTCGAAAATATCTGACCGTACTAGAGGTTGTGTTTCAGCCATTAATTAAATATCAATTTCGTAGTAATTGTTGCAATATAATCAGTATAACCAAGCTATCAAATAAACGGTTCCTTTAGCAATTCGCGTTTAGAATGCAATCCACTTTGGTTTATATCTGCGATAATATTCTCGTTCAAATTCAAGTAAGAAGAGCTCATAGACACAGACGGTATGCTGACATATCATTCAGCCGTTATACGACATTAACCTGAATAAGATACTGAATATATTGCTCCGCTACCTTATCCCACTGGAAATTTTCCCATACATATCTACACCCCATCAAAGACAAGGGTAATAACGAATCGCTGCTAAGAAGTCGCTCTAATTCCTTCACATATTCCATTGGGCGCTCACTCTTCACTTTAAACCCGTTAACTCCTTGCTCTACTACATCTTTCATCCCCTCTAAATCCGAACAAAATACAGGGGTGAAGTGAAGATTGGCCTCCAATAATACAATACCGAAGCCCTCCATATCACCCTCAACTTTGACATTGGGCATCATAAACACATCTGCTGCGGTGTACGCTTTATGAACCCAATAATCCGATTTCCGGCCTAAAATGTG
>NTKP01000052.1 GCA_002457365.1 Rhodothermaeota bacterium MED-G12 | reverse complement strand
AAATATAAAACTAATAATTTACCATCGTAGCTGATCAGCAGAATCATTACAAATAAAACCGTTCTGCTTTTTAAGCCCAGTTATTAATTCTTATGAAAAAATCATATTCATCTTTCGTTCTTACAATCTTTAGCCTACTTGTGCTCTTGTCTATTTGGGTATTACCTAATCTTTTGTCCAGCCAACAAGGAGACACTCCTATTTTATCCAGTGAGTCTTCTGTTATTTTACCCAAAATGAATAAAGCGGTAGATTACCGTGCTACAACTAATGAAGGCCGGCAAGAATACCTATTTAATCTTCTAAAAGATCCGGTAAGCCAAGAAATTCCCAGAGGAATACGCTCAAGAGAGCTAAATTTTGGCCAAGAACTTGCTAAAGAATTAGCTCCAAAAGCCAAAATGCTAAATGATATGGCTTGGTCAGAAATTGGACCATATGATGTTAGTGGACGAACGCGTGGTTTGGCTATAGATCAGCGTAACTCCAATATTTTATTGGCAGGTGGAGCTGCGGGTGGAATATGGAAAAGTACCGATGGTGGGAAGTCATGGACAATCAAATCAAACCCTGGGGAGAATTTAGGCGTTACGGATATCTTACAACATCCCAACTCACCAAATACTTGGTATTATACAACGGGTGAGTACTATAGTTCAAACGACGCACGTGGTGGTGGTGGTGGAACTTATTATGGCTCTGGAATCTATAAATCCACCGATAATGGGGAAAGCTGGAGTGTTATAGCCTCTACTGAGGATACCGACAACAGTTTCAACTCCCCCTTTGACTTTATTTCTGCTATCGAAATTAACCCCACCACCGGGAGCATCTTCTTTACGAGTAATGCTTTTGGCATTTTTAGAACAACGGATGATTTTAATACCTATTCACTAGTTTTAGGTGGTTTAAATGAGCATCGATATGCCGATATAGAAATCACATCTACCGGTAAACTATATGGAGTTGTCTCTTCCGGCTTTAGTAGTAGTGAGGGTAACTCAAGCCCTGGTGTTTATGTATCAACCGACGATGGAACCAATTGGCAGGATATTACCCCTGACGATTTTCCAACTACTCATTATCGCTCTGAGATTGGAGTAGCTCCATCGTTTGAAGATCTTTTTTACTTGCTTACCGATACGGGTGGCGGAGCAAATGGACTTAGCTTTTATTTGTTTGTTACTAGTGATTTAAATTATGTAAGCGCAATTAATAGAAGTGATAATATTCCAAATTTTGGTGGTAGTGTTGGAGAGTTAAACCCTCAAGGCGGGTATAATTTGGTGTGTGTAGTTTCTCCAGAGAATCACAACATCGTATTTATTGGAGGCACTAATTTATTCCGATCTAAAAATGGCTTTGGAAGTCCAACAAATTCCAGCAACGATCCAGATATCTGGGTTGGTGGATATGCCTATGCAAACAATGTAAGCGGATACAAAAACCATCACCCTGATCAGCATAAACTGATTTTTGATCCAAATAATCCTAAAAAAGCTTTTAGTGCCCAAGATGGTGGAATTAGCGTTACATTTGATGCTACAGTTACCCCTGTTTCATGGAGTTTACGTGAGGATGGATACAACGTAACCCAATTCTATACAGTAAGTGTACATCCAGACTCCGCAGATAGAAGAATCATTGGCGGGACGCAAGATAACGGTTCCCCCTTCTTTAAATTTAATACTTTTGGTGATCATACTGCATCAATTGATGCATCTTCTGGGGATGGATCATTCACCTATATGGGTAGTAATTATTTTCTGACTTCTTCACAACGTGGAAGAATCATTAGGTATAACTATAATTCAACCGGTGATCCAACTAATTGGTCCTATATTTCTCCATCTGAAGCAAGTGGACAGTTGTTTATTCATCCCTTTGCGGCTGACCCAACTAACGAAAATTATGTTGCCTATCCTTCTGGAAATCATATTTTCTTGAATAAAGAAATGACCACTCTTGCCCGCAATACCGGCGAAGAAAACATGAACGGTTGGTCCCGTTTGCGACATATATCTGTCGGTTCGGGTCATACTGTTACTGCGATAAGCTTTAGTAAGAGGCGCCCCTCCTCGCGCCTGTATCTTGGTGGAAGTTCAGACACTGGTAAACCAACAATTCTTCGCATGGATGACATGGAAGATGACAGCACATTTACCGTTACTACGATAAATGGGGCGGATGAGGGTTCCTATATACATGATATCCATGTCAATCCTGAAAATGGTAATGAAGTATTGGTTGTTTTATCGAACTACGAGGTAGAAAGTTTGTTCCATAGTTCTAATGGAGGTAGTACATGGACCGCTGTTGGGGGTAATTTGGAGGGTGAAAACGGTCCTTCCTTCCGAGCAGCGGCTATAGCACCTACCGATGGTGGTGGCTCTTATTATTATGCTGGTACTAGTATTGGTTTATACATGACCGATGAGTTGAATGGCGCTGATACCGAGTGGGTTCCTACAGGATTGCAAACGATGGGAGCTCCTATCATTGCCGATCTAGACTACCGGGAATCCGACGATCTGTTAGTTGCAGCAACCCATGGTCGAGGAATATTTGTGGGTGAAGTTCCCCTCAAAGTTTCCAATGAAGAAGAACTAGCGCCCTTAACACATGACAAGAAAATCCAACTTTTAGGTAACTATCCGAATCCTTTTAACCCAAGTACTCAAATTGCTTTCGAGTTGTTAGTTCCTGCTCGAGTTCAGCTTGATATATATGATATTCAAGGCCGCAAAATAGCCGCGTTACTTTCAGGAAGTGTAGTCTCAGCTGGTCGCCACGAACAATTATTTGATGCCGCTCGCCTATCAAGTGGCACCTATTTCTATCGATTACAAGCTTTCAGTCTGGGTGGCGAAATGCTCATCAATACGACACGCACGATGAGTTTGGTGAAATAGAATGAGGGTTTAGCAATAATCAAACTTGTGTAAATTAGCATGCATACAGCACATTAGCTTGATTTAATCAAACTATTTCAAACTAGCATGTAAATACCAGGCCGCAATTAGTATATATAGAAGAAAGCTAAAAGATGAGAGGTATTTGATACTCATTACTTGCTTATACTCTTTTTCTGTACCTCTTAGCTTGTGGAGAACACTATAGGTTAACGAAAAACCCGTTAAAGAGGCAATAAAGAAGAAAACAGCAAGTCCAGGATTGATGAGCGATAAGCTGCCACTCAGCAGTATGGTCCCAAAAGAATACATAATGGAATAATAGGTACGCACACCTTTTACTCCAATCTGTAATGCAAGCGTATGGTCCCCTCTCTGCTCGTCTTCTTCTAACTGGAACAACTGTGATATGGGGTATAAACTCACGAGTATGCTTGCTACACCGAGAGCAGCCAGGACCGAAAGCAACGAAAAGGACATTCCACTACTTGAGAAGTAGCCCATAAAAAAACCATTAGTTCCTGTGCTCAGAAATATCACGAGTACGCTAAGATAAGGATGACCCTTCCACCGAATTACAGGGCTAGAATAGGCCCAAAAAAGAAAAAAGCTAAGTACATACACCCCCATACTAACCAAGGGCAAGGTATCTGATACAATATCGTACATTAGAAATGGCGCGGGAACCATCATCAAGAAAAAAGAGGCCCATCGCATCCATGGTCGCATAGGTGGTGGGTTTTTTAATCCCCCAATGGGGCCCTCATCTTTATCCCAATATGAATTAAATGCGGTTGCCCCACCATACAAGCCAAGATGCCAGAGTAGGAAATACTCTGTAAAAAGACTAAAATCGGGCTCTTGAACAAACAAAATAGATATACCGTAGGTGCCTGATAAAAGTAGGATTTGGTACGGCCATCGAAGATGTGCTGTGAAATGGACTATTTGTCTGATCAACATAAGGGTAAAAACGGGGTGATTATAATGTGAACGTAGTGATTTAGCTAATGAGATTTTTTCACTGGATAAAAGTAATTATGGGCAAAATACTGCTGTTTACGTTATAGATGAAAAGGAGTTTATTCTTCGTTGATCCTCCGATTTTGTTATCTTTGTACATGCAAAAAAATCGCATACAATGTACTGAAGCCATAGAGCTATTGGAAACTGAACATATACTTTCTTTTGAGGAGTGGACTCGTAGAAAAAAAGCCCATGAACAGCGCACAGACACCCTGCTATCAGAATATTTAGAGAATAGATCACGACATCAAAAGCAACCAGTGCTCGATTTCCTTTTTGAATATTATCATTTTCGACCTAGCAAACTACGAAATTGGTCACCCGGAGTAGGACCGTATTTAGCATGGGATTCAAACTTGAATCCTAATACGAACACCGCTACGTACACTACAGATGAAGATGGTGGATTACCTAGTTATCTACCAGCCCTAAGTGAACTTTATTTGGCCCAAGATATGGCCTACTTAGACCCCAAACTCTTCCCCGAAAAAAGACTCTCTTCACTTGCATGGGTGATCAAATTGCTCCATAACACACAAGATAAAAGACCCCAATTTGGCTGTTTTGGCCTGCATGAATGGGCAATGGTGTACCGCTCTCATGAACCTAGACACAATCAGGTTCCTTTAAGATTTAGCCACAAAAAGATTGCGGAAATTGTAGATAGCCATCATTTATTGTGTACGCACTTTGATGCTTTTCGTTTTTTTACGCCACAAGCACAGCCACTAAATCGGCACTCACTCAGCCGAGAGGTATTTGCTGAATCCGAACAGCCTGGTTGTATTCATACTAATATGGACGTCTATAAATGGGCCTATAAGTTCTATCCTTGGGTATCAAGTGAACTTATTTTAGATGCATTTGAACTAGCCTATCAAGCTCGATATATCGATATGAGGGCGAGTCCCTACGACTTAAGTTTTATGGGGCTCAATCCTATTAAAATCGAGACAGAAGCAGGAAAAAAAGAATATCGCTTAGCCCAAGAGTCCTTATCGATCAAAGCCAAAAGTATACGTGCACGGCTTATCGGTGAGCTCGAACTACTCTGGGATACCCTCTCTCCTGGTTGATGCTGCTACCAGGCTTGTTCAAGCAGCTACGAAGCTTGTTCATGCAGCTACCAGGCTACACACACAAATGCAATCAAATAATTTGCTTACGAAGCCTAGCCACCGGCTCATTTAACTGTTCTCTATATTTACTCACCGTCCTTCTTGCGACTACATACCCTTCTTGTTTAAGGGCATCTGCTAGAGCTTGGTCACTTAGTGGATTTTTTTTGTCTTCGAGATCAATGATTTTTTGAAGAAGGTTTTTTATTTCTCTGTTTGACACCTCTTCACCTGACTCAGTTACTAAGCCTTCATTGAAGAAATATTTTAGTTCATAAACCCCAAAATGGGTTTGTACATATTTTCCGTTGACTACCCTAGAAATCGTAGAAATATCCATACCTATACGCTCTGCAATATCTTTCAAAATCATCGGTCGTAAGGCCTCACCATATTTGAAAAAATCTTCCTGCAAAGCTACGATGGTTTTCATGGTGTTCATTAAGGTTCGTTGCCGTTGTCGAATGGATTCAATAAACCATTGCGCAGAATCTAACTTAGTTTTTAGAAACTGCTGCGTTTGAGGGTCTGGACCTTCTGTTTTAGCTTTAATATTCGACCACATATCCTCATAATCGGGTGAAATTCGCAGCTGAGGTGAATTTCGCTGATTTAGTTTAATGACAAACTCACCTGTTTTAGATGCCTGATGGTCATTGGATTCCCAGTACACCTCAAAATCTGGGTCGATATACTGGTTATTGTGTTCATCCTCATTTTGAACAGCACCTGGTTTAGGATCCATACGCCGTATGGCATTAAAGGCTTCTTTTAAATCTTCCTCTGTCACTTCGAAACGAGTCATTATCCTTTCGAAATGCTTTTTTTCAAAAAGATTCCACCCTTCTGTAACAATGCGCAAAGCCAACTTTTTACCTGGTATGTTCGCTTCAGAGTAACTTAGCTGAACTTGTAAACAGTCTTGTAAGTCCGTAGAGGCAATGCCCAATGGTTCTAAACGTTGGATTTTTCGACGAACCACTTCCACATCCTCCTCGTCAACATACACTCCGTGATTGAATGCAATATTATCAGCAATGGCGATGGCTTCTCTTCTGAAATATCCATCCTCGTCCAACGAGCCAAGAATTTGATCGGCAATTAATTGCTCATCCTCCGCTAGATTTAGTAGACTCACCTGCTGTTCTAAGTCTTCTAGTAAGGTAGAATGATAGGGATCCGGCATATCACCAAACTCTTCATGAGATGCATTCGCATAGGTATAGCTCTCTCCGTCATATTCGGTGTTATCCTGATAGGTATCCCAATCCACCGTATGTTCTTCTAAACTTTCTAACCCTTTTTCCGACGCTTGAGTGGTGGCATCCGAAACATCCAAATCTGGGCTATCCAAGGAAGAGGAATCCATACGTTCCTGTTCGGACCGATCCCATTCTTCTTCACTTTGAACTTGTTCTAAAATTGGGTTGGTTTCAAGCTCTTCTTTTATTCGCTGCTCCAAGCCTTGCGTGGTTAGCTGTAAGAGTTTTATATACTGTAATTGCTGGGGAGAGAGCTTTTGCTGCATCCCCTGCTGTAATCGTTGCCCTAAATTTTGTTGATTTCTTAGCATGTAACCTGTGATAAATTTAGACCCATCCTGACTTCCCTTTTTACCGCCTTAATTTTTAGGCGCCGCATTGTTAATCCCTTTGTTGATATCCTCCAGTCCTGTTTTTTCAGGTAATTCCCCACTGCTTGATTCATTTCGAGGACCCCCAATACTTGATTCATTTCGAGGATTCTTCGAATACTCCGCTTTCATCGCTCGAATATGTTCACAAGCAGCAACAAATTCTTCATACCAAGCTTCACCATACCTACGAATCAATGGTTTTTTTAAGAAATCTGCAAGATAGATTCCTTCTTTTTCCGCCCGATCACACGCAGCCGAACAAAGCGTTGGAATATACTCATAATTAATCCATTCTATGCCACTAAGCTTTTTTATACGCAAGGGATAAAGGTGACAACTAATGGGTTTCTCCCAATCAAATTCACCCTTATAAAAGGCATTTTGAATGGCACAGGTAGCAACGCCCTTATCAGTATACTGAACAAACACACATTCTCCAGTGGAGACACAGGATAACTCGAGCTTTTGATCACCTGATTCCTGAACCAAGCCTTTAGCTGAGACCATATCACGCGCCTCAGCACTCAACCCATCCTTGAGCTGTGAGTACGCCTTATTGAGCACGGCTACTTCTTTTTTGGACACAGGTGCACCAGCATCCCCAACCACACAACAAGCACCTTTACAACGTGAAATATCACATGCAAAACGGGCGTGAGCTATATCCTCAGATAATAAAGTATGTTGGACCATAAACATAGTAGAATATACGAACTCGTTTTACTATCCTTTTTATTATTTTATTTGAGTAAAATATGTACCAATGCGAATAAGATTTGCCACTAATAACAAGCCCATGTCTTTCAATTCTTCCATTTTAGCTTCCATCGAGCATCAACTTGATTCAACAACAATAACAAACATTAAAAAATGGCTTGATGGTTCCTATGATTCAGCGACTAAAGAAGAAATAAAGCAGTGGATTAATGAAAAAAAAATCGAAGAGCTTACCGATAGTTTTTACAAAGACTTAGAGTTTGGTACTGGGGGACTCCGAGGTATTATGGGTATTGGCAGTAATCGAGTGAATAAATACACCTTTGGAACTGCTACTCAAGGGCTCAGTAATTTTCTCAATAAAACCTATCCAAATGAACAGATTAAAGTAGCCATTGCCTACGATTGCCGGAATAATTCGGATACTCTTGCACAAATAGTGGCCGATGTCTTCTCTGCAAATGGCATTAAGGTCTACTTTTTTGAGTCCTTACGACCCACTCCAGAACTTTCTTATGCGGTTCGACGCTTAGGTTGCCAAAGTGGTGTGGTGCTTACGGCCTCTCACAATCCCAAAGAATACAACGGATTTAAAGCGTATGGGGCTGATGGGGGACAATTGGTGGCCCCATATGACCGTGACGTAATGGATGAAGTTCGTTCAATCAGCTCGATCGATGAGGTACAGTTCACAGCAAATTCTGAGCTCATTCAACCTATTGGAGAAGATATAGATACCCCCTACATAGATGAATTAGTCCAGTTATCGCTTTCTAAAGAGGCCATTAAGCACCAAGGTGACCTTAGTATAGTTTTCTCACCTATTCATGGCACGGCGGGAGTCTTGGTACCCCCTGCTTTAGAGGCATTTGGGTTCACTAATGTGCAACTGGTCGAGGAACAAATGGTGGTGGATGGTAACTTTCCAACCGTTGTTTATCCAAACCCTGAGGAACAAGAAGCCCTTTCCATGGCTATAGAAACGGCTAAAAAAAATGATGCGGAGCTGGTTATGGCAACGGATCCAGATGCTGACCGAATTGGCATAGCCGTTAAGAATACCGAGGGAGAATGGGTTCTTCTCAATGGGAATATGACGGGAAGTTTACTTATTGGATACATGCTAGCTGCCTGGAAAAACACCAAAGGTTTTGCCGGAAATGAATATATCGTAAAGACCATAGTGACCTCTCAACTTATGGATGCAATCGCGGCCCATTACGGCGTAAAATGCTACAATACCCTCACTGGTTTCAAGTTTATTGGCTCGCTTATGACATCGCTGGAAGGCAAAGAACAGTTTATTGTAGGTGGGGAAGAAAGTTATGGCTATTTGGTTGGAGATCATGTTCGCGATAAGGATGCGGTGGTTTCGGCTGTTATGATTGCTGAAATGGCGGCGTATTATAAGGATCAGGGATCTAGCTTGTATGAGGCTCTCATAAACTTGTATGTGGAGCATGGTTTTTATAGGGAACGGTTGGTTTCTGTGACTAAAAAAGGAAAGGCAGGTGCCGAAGAAATTCAAGCTATGATGGCTGGATACCGGACAACGCCTCCCTCTCATCTTGGTGGTTCTAGAGTGGTACAAGTGAAAGACTACGCAAGTGGTGAGGCTAAAAATTTAGTGGATGAATCAGTGGAACGCATGGATTTTCCTAGCTCAAATGTGTTGCAATTTATTACCGAGGATGGCTCGGTTATATCCGCGCGTCCTTCAGGCACCGAACCTAAAATTAAGTTTTATTGCTCGGTGAATACCCAACTGGTGAGTGCGTCAGAATTTCGGCGAGTCGAGGGGGTACTGGAGCAGCGGGTTCATGCAATCCTTGCCGATTTAGGTGTTTAAGCAATTATAACCGCTCATCCTCTTGGTAGATAGAGGGTAACTCTGGTAGAAGACCGGACGGGGGTAGCCGTTCTATAAAGGCCTCTACTGTCGTAAATAGGCCTGCAGCGCCATCAACCACAAGAGAAATATTTCCCGCTCCTCTTGGATTGTCCAAACTATGGGGTAATACCGCCACTTCTCGGCCTTGATTTAACCCCGTGTTAGCGGTATGCATACTCCCTCCCATCAACCCGGATTCCATCACAATAATGCCATGGCTCAGCCCCGAAATTATTCGATTTCGTTGAGGAAAATGATGCGAGCTAGGGGGTGTTCCAGGAGGATATTCTGAGAGTAATAAACCACCCTTAGAACCGATGATTTCGGCCATATTTTTGTGTTCATTGGGATATATTCGGTCTAGGCCGGAACCCATGACGGCAACAGTGGGTAACTGATGCCGCAGACATTCGGAATGAGCTAGACCATCGATGCCCCGGGCCAATCCGCTCACAATTACAAAACCTTTTCGTGCTAAATCTCGGGTAATTCTCCTGGTATGAAGCTGAGCATAGGCGGAAGGTCGCCGGGTTCCTACAACTGCGATCATAGGCTTAAGCAAAAGGCCCGTATTTCCTTTAGCCCAAAGAATGATGGGTGGATCGGTAATTTGCCCAAGATGGGTTTGTAGTAATGAAGATTGATACGGTATAATGACAAAACCCATTTCCCGAGTATGTCGTAGGGTTTGATGTACCCAGCTCCAATTAGCAAAGCTACGAATGGCTTGGTATTCTGTCTCTCGAATGGCTGTTTGCCAATGAGGAGCCTGCTCGGGATCTGATACCTTGGCCCAATAGGCATCTGGGGCACTCCAAATGTCACGAGGAGATTCGAGCTGTGATAGTAACCACCCCACTTTTCTGCTACCCAACCCTTTAATGGATTGCAAAGCCAGGAGTGTGGCCAAGTCACCTTTTTTAACTAAACTCGGTGAACTTTTTGAATGTGTATGTACAAATGGTACAGAACTAGCTGCTTTCTGTTTGTTCTTGCTCTCTTGCATGTTGTATTCCCTTCCAAAGTGCTTCTCTTAACTGATCGAGGCCATACCCAGTGGCCGATGATATAGGAATAACGGGAATATCTTTAGGTAAACGCAAATCTTTTTTTAACTTAAAGTCTTGTTTTATATCCATTTTAGACAAGGCAATTATTTTTGGTTTATCCAAAAGATCCTTGCGGTATGCTTGTAATTCGTTGAGTAGTGCTTCGTATTCATAACAAACATCTGATTCTACACTCAAGACAAACAAGAGCACATTGTTTCGTTCAATATGGCGTAGAAACTGTGCTCCCAATCCTTTTCCCTTGTGAGCTTCTTCTATAATTCCAGGTATGTCCGCCATTACAAAACTACGGTAATCCGAAAAACTCACCACGCCTAAATTTGGTTCTAGTGTGGTAAAGGGATAATCCGCAATTTTTGGTCTGGCCTCCGATAAAACCGATAATAA
>NTKP01000051.1 GCA_002457365.1 Rhodothermaeota bacterium MED-G12 | reverse complement strand
CATTCGATCACGCTAGCGTTACATTGTTTGTAAGCAACATGTGCCACATGTAAGCCCCTAGCGTGCAACCATTCTCAGGTACTAGCCACAAACCAGCCTCAGGAGTGCAACCATTCTCAGGTACTAGCCATAAACCTACCTCAAACACGACAAGATCAAGTCTTCTGTCACCGTTTTCTAGTCACCCAACCATATCCTACGCTTAATAGCACGAGGAAAAAGCACAACATAGATAGCCAGTCCCCATATCGAGCATAAAAGCTAAGATCATTTCGCAAGGGCACAATAGCGCTAAAGGAGGTACGAGTCCAATAATCTGTTTTTTGTTGGATACTCCCATCAGGGCTTATGATTCCTGATGTTCCGTTGTTGGCACTTCGAACTACCCAGCGGCGAAATTCAATGGCTCGAAGTCGAGCATAGGCAAAATGTTGTAGGTGTCCGCTTGAATTACCCCACCATCCATCATTGGTAATGATGGTCAATATCTGAGCCCCATCACGTACAAATGCACGGTTCCATGACGGAAATACCGAATCGTAGCATACCAGACCGGGACTTATAAAGCCGGAGGAACTCTCTAGCATCGAGGGCTCACCTCCTTGTCCAAAGCCAGCATGTTTACCCCAATCAACCCAATTAAATACATCTATTTTGTTCAGAAACTCTACAAAAGGTAAGCGTTCTACAAATGGCACTAATTGAGCCTTGTCATAGCGGGATAACTGTCCAGTTGAGTCGGCAAATAGGGTGGAGTTGTAGGTATTATACTTAACGCCATTCACGCTGGAACGATACAACTCCGGTGTTTGCTCAGGGTAAAGAGTATAGAGCCCCGTCCCAATGATAAAATTGGTCTGCCAGGTTCGTGCTGAATCTGCAATACGTTTGGCATGCCACGAATCCATTTGTATTGGTTTATCAATGGCGTTTTCAGGCCAAACGACGAGTTCGGTCTCCCTATTTCTGTGGACACTGGATAAGTTGAACAAGCTATCCAAAACCTCTTCGGCTCCGCTCATGCCCCCGTAATCTTGATAAGAATCATGATTTGGTTGAACGACCACCACTCCAATGGAATCCCCCTTCAACTCTTGGAGTTCTTGGGATGAGACCCCAAAAGAAATCATCGATGCAAGGGGTGGTAGGACAAAAATCAAGACCAGCAAGGCGGTATTCAGAGCTTTCTTATTAGGTATTTGCAACCAGTGGGCACATAAAAAACTTCCAAACACTACCCAAAAACTAATACCCAAGTGACCTGTGATAGAGATGTATTGGATTACTGAGATGTGATTAGCCCAAGCATTACCTATCCCGAGCCAAGGCCAAGCTAAGTCCCAGTGATGATGAAGATATTCATACAAAATCCATGCGGCAGCCTGAAAAAGTGCGGTCCAACCAAAAAGGTGATAGCGATGATGAATAAATCGAATAACCATCATAGGCAATAGCATGACCGCGCTGTTAGCCACGATAGCGGCAACGCCTGCTGGAACACTCGCCATAATAAGCCAATAGGTAGTCCCTAGATTCCATACAAAGAACGCTGGATAGCTAATTAGTGCAAGGTGCCGGTAACTATGGCTTAAAAGTACGAGTTGGTATATTCCAATAAATCCAAAAAAACTCAAAAAGGAAGCATTTACGGGCGGAAAACTCAGGCTTAATAGCAGCCCTACTCCAACCGATAGAATCCAAGGGTTATGGACCCAAGTTAACCTTGGGGGGAATAGACTTGATGGATTAATCGATGAATAGCTTCTCATAAAGCTTCCGTTTGCTCTTCCTGATAATTTGGTGGGGCAATAACTACACATATTTCCCCCTTTATTTTGGCACGATTCTCAAATATAGGAACGACTTCAGACAACTTCCCACGGACAATTTCTTCGAAGGCTTTTGTGAGTTCTCGGCAAACGGCCACATATCGATCTTCTCCAAGGTAGGTTGTGGCTTCGGTGAGAAATTTTAGGATTCGATGAGGACTCTCATATACTACCAAAGTGCAGGGCATGTTAGCAAGGAAATCCCATTGTTTTTGACGTCCTTTTTTATGGGGAAGAAAGCCGTGGAAATAAAACGAATCGCTCGGTAAACCGCTCGAAATTAAGGCAGTGGTAACCGCGTCAGCGCCTGGAATGACGCTAACGGTATGACCCGAAATGTGAGCAGCGCGAACAGCTAGAAATCCAGGATCTGAAATCCCAGGCATACCTGCATCGGTAATTAAAGCAAGGTCTTGTCCAGCATCTAGGTGACGTATGAATTGCTCTACTTTATGATGCTCGTTGTGTTGATGTAGCGAGCGAGTGTGGGTAGAAATTCCATAATGTTGGAGAAATTTGGACGAGGTTCGAGTATCCTCACAAGCAATTAAAGAAACCGTCTTAAGTACTTCTAAGGCTCTTTCCGAAATATCCTTTAGATTTCCAATGGGTGTTGCAACAATGAATAGGGTGGACAAAATATGTCAGGGTAGTACTCGAATGGCGCCCAGTAACACAGGTTGTGGGATAATTCGAGTGGTTAATTATAAAATGAAACACTGTAATTGCATCAAAATTACGTATTTTACAGCTTAACTAAATTACACTTTCGCCATGTTTAAGCCAAAAGGTCTCAATCACATAACTATTCGAGTAAATCGCATAGAAGATTCTAAGTATTTTTATGGAGAGGTACTTGGTCTCGAACTTATCAAAACAATGGGGCAGAGCATGGCGGTGTATGACGTTGGTAACGGTGATACACTGGTCATTGTTGAGGCAGAAACCAGCTATGACCCCAGTTCTCGTGATTTCCGTGTGGACCATTTTGGTTTTTATGTGGATGAACCCAAGCAGGTCGATGAATTAGCAGAATACTTTAGAAAATATGAAGTGGCCATCGTAAGTGGGCCAGCTAATCGTAAAAAGGGACGTTTTTTGTTTGTCACCGATCCAGACGGGAATATGATCGAATTCTTTCATGAAGAGTAGTTAGCGCACGAAGGGATGAGCACATTGATTTATTTTGTAACGGAAGATCGTTACATCCGCCCCATTCCTGGAAATACGTATGTGGAAAATATCTTTCGAGAAGACGAGCTCTTAGGCAGCGCTCTGGCCACTTTAGGGTATGAGCACAAGCGGGTTAGTTGGAGGGATAGCTCTATTGATTGGGAAAGGGCAAGTTGGGTGTTGATTCGGACGACATGGGATTATTTTGACCACTTCGAGGAATTTAGTCACTGGTTAGGTCAACTCCCTACGAAGGCTTGTATGAACCCCAAGGCCTTATTGAGCTGGAATACCGACAAACATTACCTATTGGATTTGGCTCAAAAAGGAATTCCTATTGTTCCCTCAACCATCATACCAAGGCAGCACCCCAACCCCTTAAGTCAGTGGGCCGCGCATTTAGAGTATGAGCATCTAATAGTTAAACCCACCATAGCGGGTGCAGCTCGATTAACCTACCAACTAAAGGACGAGCAAATAGGGGCATTTGACCGAGAATTTACCAAGTTAAATGCTAAAGAAGACTTTATCCTTCAACCTTTTGTGTCGAGTGTTACAAGTTTTGGAGAATTATCACTAATGGTTATGGGTGGGAAATGCACTCATGCGGTCCAAAAAAGGGTGAAAGTAGGGGATTTCAGAGTTCAGGACGATTTCGGAGGAACGGTGCATCATTTTACTCTCACACCAGAACTTATTGAATTTGCTGAAATGGTCATGGGACTCATAGACCCAAAACCACTTTATGGGAGGGTCGATATCTTGCGAAACGATGCCGATCAATGGATGGTTTCTGAGGTAGAATTAATAGAGCCCGAACTATGGTTTCGTACTGCCCTAGAAGCGGTGGAGCACCTAGCAATGGCTATCCACAACCACATTCAACATGATCATGAGAACCACTCGAACCCGTAGTAGCGAAGGCCTTTCTAGTGAATGGGATGTAGTGGTAATAGGTTCGGGAATGGGGGGATTGTCCGCAGCGAGTCTGCTAAGTACGGATGGGAAAAAAGTACTGGTTCTAGAAGCAGGCTTACATCCTGGTGGGTGTAGCTCTTCCTACACCAGGAAAGGCTATGTATTTGAGTCCGGTGCGACCACTTTAGTTGGATTTGACCCAGGTCAACCTATGAAATTTTTGGAAGAACATACGGGCATGCATATCCCAAGGCATGAATTAAACCCATCTATGTCGGTGTGGTTAGAGGATCAAAAGCCGGTCATTCGAATGAAAGACAAGGCAGAATGGGTAGATCATTGTATTAGCCATTTTGGTGAGGAAAAAGCGCAGCGAAAATTTTGGAAGAAGTCATTTTATGTGGCCGATAGAGTGTGGAACATTTCGTTGAAAAACACCTTTTTTCCACCGGCTAAACCATCAGATTTTTTCCGGTTAGCTCTCAATAATTCTCCAAAAGATCTTGCCATACTTCCATACATGGTACGTTCCGTTGCTCAGGTAGCTCGGTCTTGTGGAATAACCGAGGAAAGATTTTACAGGTTTTTAGATGAACAGCTTATCATTACCGCTCAAGCGGGGGCTACTCAAACACCATTCATATTTGGTGCGGCAGCCATTTGCTATCCCAATTCTAGTAATTTTTATGTACCTGGTGGTTTAATCGAGATGGTATTTACCTGCTTGGACCATCTTGAATCTAATCACGGGCAGTGGCTTAATAAGCAAAAAGTTGTACAAATCAACCAGAATAAACAGGGGTACCGCATCACAACCGATAGGGGACTCGAAGTGCAAGCGCCTATAGTCATATCTAACATACCACTTTGGAATATGCCGGATATAACCGATGGCCAAATACGCGACTATTTTCATAAAGAAACCGTTACGTATTCCGATGCTTGGGGAGCTTTTACTATGGGTATTGCGTTAACTGACACCCTGGCTGAGGGGTTATCCCTACACCATCAATTTCATTTACCCGAAGGGCATCCCTACTCAGATTGGATTGCTCGTTCTTTCTTTGTTTCCATTTCTATGCGTGGCGATACCCAACGTGCGCCTGAAGGCCAAAGGGTGCTCAATGTCAGTACCCATTGTTCGCCGGAAAAGTGGTTAGGATTAGATCAGGATAGCTACGAAAAAATGAAGATGAAGGTACAGGAGTACTTGTTTGAGCAGGTGCAACAACGCCTTCCTGGGGCCGAGCGTGCCGAATGCCTTCAATTGGATGCAGCTACCCCGAGGACGTGGGAAAAATGGGTGTATCGAAAAGATGGCCGAGTGGGAGGGATTCCTCAATCCATGAAGCGTGCTGTTTGGGACTGGACTTCTCCTGTTACCCCTTTCAAGGGATTGTATTTAGTAGGGGACACCACCTATCCAGGACAGGGAATTCCTGGCGTAACTTTAAGTGGTATTAACGTATATTACCGTATAGCAAAGGACTTTAAATAAAGGAATTCAATTTTGGACCAATTTCAGCCCAACACCCGTTTTTCAATATTTCCACCCGCAATCAAATACTTACTCATTGCTAACGCGATTGTGTTTTTAGCGACCAAAAGTATATTTACGGGAGTGTGGACTCCATTGGGAGCAGTAATAGCCGAAAACTTCGCCCTTTGGTCCATAGGAAATGGCTTTATGCCCTGGCAGCTATTTAGCTATATGTTTTTACATGCTGATATGGGGCATTTATTTTTCAACTTGTTGGCTTTGTGGATTTTTGGCCAATCTATCGAGCACCTATGGGGCACACGGCGATTTATTACTTACTATATGTTAACTGGTGTGGGAGCGGCCATTATTCACATGTTGGTGAGTGGCTATTTCACGTACACTATTGGAGCCTCGGGCGCCGTTTTTGGAATTTTATTAGCCTTCGGGATGATGTTTCCCAACCAGTACATTATCCTGTTGTTCCCCCCCATACCCATAAAAGCGAAGTATTTTGTTGGAATTTATGGGGGTATAGAGTTGTTATCAGGCTTAACAAGACCCGACAGCGGAGTCGCGCACTTTGCTCACCTAGGGGGCTTAGTTGTTGGATTCATACTCATTAAATATTGGAAAATTAAGCGTCCTGCACTTTAGGGAAGTCAACCATAACCCAGCTATTTAGCATTGCTATTAAACTATGGCCTACGATTCATTTGGTTCATCAGTAAAAAGAGGATTTTTGGCTATGCCTGTAGCCATAAGAGCCATTATTGGAATTAATACCGCTGTATTTTTTGCCCAAATTCTAAGCTCTATTCTTGGTATTTCACTCATTCAATGGCTAGCCTTTGTACCTGATCCCATTACGGCGATAACTCAGCCTTGGAGGTTAGTAACCTACATGTTTACCCATTCGCTGTTAAATCCATTTCATTTCATCTTTAACATGCTTTGGTTGTGGTGGATGGGACGGCCTGTTGAGGAGACTGTTGGGGCACACAGTTTTTTAAGCATCTATTTTGGGGCAGGATTGGTAGGCGCCCTGGTTGATGTAATTGTCAGCCTTGTTGGGGTAGCTAATCCAGTTATTGGTGCTTCTGGAGCTGTATATGGGGTAATGGTAGCATTTGCCATGTTGTACCCTCGAACACCAATTATGCTGTTGTTGCTTCCACCATTGGAGGCTAGATATGTGGTAACCGGCATTATTGCACTCGATGTGTTGTTATTAAATTCAGGTGGGAATGTGGCACGATTTGTCCACTTAGGTGGAGCTCTAGGAGGCTATGGGTTAATGAAATTCCGCCAAAATGGGGGAGATTTGAGTTTAGTTCCCCGGTACATCGAATATCTTTATTCTAAATATCTTTCCCCAATGCTATCACCTTTGTTTACATCGTTCAATAGCGGCGCTAAAACCAGAAAATCTGGTAACAGTGTCAACTCTTCTATGTACTCTTGGACGGCCAAACAAGCTCAGCCAAACAGAAATCGGGCGAGCACAGGTCGTGGTGCGGCATCTAGTTCAGTAGGTGTTAGTGACGCAGAAATTTTAGAAGAAGTAGAACAGAGTGAATTAGATGCCATATTGGACAAAATATCCAAAAGTGGCTATAACGCACTTAGTAAGCAGGAAAAAAAGACGTTATTTGAATTGAGTAAGCGAAAAGAACCCTAATATGCAGCCAAATAAACGAAGAGATTCTATACAAGTAATGGTTGGTGATGTTCCCGTTGGTGGTGGAGCTCCCATCGTAGTCCAGTCAATGACCAACACGGATACCGCCGATATTGAAGCTACCATTGAGCAGGTGGACCAGTTACATTTAGCGGGTTCTGAATTGGTTCGCATTACCGTGAATAACGAAGAAGCGGCAAAGGCGGTACCCTACATAAACGAGGGCTTAATCAACAAAGGAGTCATGGTTCCGCTGATTGGAGACTTCCATTACAATGGCCATGTGTTGCTTAGTAAATATCCTGATATGGCACAGGCTTTATCAAAATATCGCATTAATCCTGGAAATACAGGTACCAAAACACGTGATAAAAACTTTGCTACCATTGTTGAGCAAGCGATCAAGAACGAAAAACCAGTACGCATTGGGGTAAATTGGGGCTCATTAGACCAACAGTTACTGGCCGAAAAAATGGATCAAAACAATCAACTTTCAGTTCCTAAATCGGCAAAAGAAGTGATGTTCCAAACCATGGTGGAAAGCGCCGTTCGTTCCTCTCGTTTGGCCGAGGATGTGGGACTAGCTTCCGATAAAATTATTATTTCCTGTAAAATGTCAGGGGTTCAAGATGTGATTGAAGTATACTCCAGATTAGCCAAAGAAATTCCCTATCCTCTGCATGTGGGATTAACAGAGGCAGGAATGGGAATGAAAGGAATGGTGGCTAGTTCAACGGCTCTATCAGTTATTTTACAACAGGGAATTGGTGATACTATTCGGGTGTCTCTTACCCCAGCCCCAGGAGCAGATCGAAGCTTAGAGGTTAATGTTGCTCAACAAATACTACAATCCCTGCACATACGTAGTTTTACGCCACAAGTAACGGCGTGCCCAGGGTGCGGGAGAACAAAGAGCACCTACTTTCAAGAGCTAGCAGAAGATATACAAGAGTACATCAAGGAATCTATGCCTATTTGGAAGGAAGTTTATCCTGGCGTAGAAGAAATGGAAGTGGCCGTGATGGGCTGTGTGGTAAATGGCCCTGGTGAATCCAAAGCAGCAAACATTGGTATATCACTTCCCGGCACTTTTGAAGAACCTAAAGCCCCAGTATATATGGATGGGGAGCACTATACGACCTTGAAGGGGGATCATATAGGGGAAGAGTTTAGAGCTATACTTAACGACTACATCATCCGAAATTATAGCAAGGTTTAGGCAACTGAGTACTGAGCGTATAGATTATAATCCTAGCGCATTTCGCACAATACAACCTCCAATAAAATGTAAGCCCTTACATTAAAGTAGGTAGACCGGCCTCCAAAGTGCCAAAAAAAGCGGTTTTCTTTTTTTCATACAAAAAATTTTGGCTTGAAAGATGTAAGCGCTTTCAGTATTATTCTAATGTTAACCAAATAATATTACAGCGTGAAATCGAGATATTTTCTCTTACCGGGGATTTTTTGTTGTATTCTGTTAAGCCAGTGCGCCTCTTCAATGAATGAAGGTGATAACGCTGTTTTAGCAGAAATTGATGGTTATACGGTGTCTGAAGCCCATTTTCTTACCAGTTTTAAGGAGTTATATTATCGCACCGGTCAAGCCATAGCCCCAGATCCATCAACCAGAAAAGCTGTCTTGGATTCCGAATTCAATACCTATGTGCTCGCCGTGCACGCCATGGATCAAGGCGTAGATAAGCGAGAGGATGTAGCCTTTTTAAAGGCTAGGATTCAGGCGCGAGTTTGGACCGAGGAATTCAAGCGTCAGTTGTTGTTGAGTGATGTACAGGTGAATGAATCTGACTTGCGTGAGTATTTTGTACGCTTTAACTCCAAAGTGAGAGCCTCCCATTTGTATGCAGAAACCCGTGAGGAAAGTGAGCGACTTTTAGCGCGACTAGAGGCGGGTGAATCTTTTGAGGAACTCGCTAGGGAGGTGTTTGGAACGCCTTATTTACAGGAAAATGGGGGCGATGTGGGGTTTTTTAGCACCGATGACATGGACGTTTCTTTTGAGGAAGCCGCATTTTCAAACCCACCGGGTAGTATTGTTGGGCCCATTCAAACAGCCCAAGGATACAGTATTATCAAGGTGACGGATCGGGTTCAGAATCCCATATTGACCGAGGCTGATTTTCAGCGACAACGGCCAGAATTAGAACAATATGCTCGAAAGAAACTGGAAGAATTGCTGGAGCGAAACCACTTGGAGACCTTCATGGAGACCGTTTCGGTAGATCAGGATTTCATGGAAGCCCTTTTAGGTGAGATTAAAGGACAACGGGGTAGAGAATTAGGAATTCAGCGTGTAATCCCACCAAGCTGGAACGTTGATGATCCCATTATACGACATAAATACGGTGTTATGACCTTGGAAGAGTGGGTGGCGCAATGGCAAATCACCCCTGTGGAATATCTCGAAGGTATATCCTCAGAGTATCATCTTACATCGGTGCTAAGTGGAATGGCATACCGGTCTTACATGACTCAGCGGGTCAATGAAGCGGGAATTCCGGAACAACCAGCAGTTCAGGCGTCTATTCAACAAACCTATTTGAATGCCTTGGCTCGGGAAGTTGAGAGTGAAATTAAAAAGTCAATCGAGTTCAACCCGGCTGAATTATATACCACCTTCCAGGCGAATCCTGACCGCTTTATTCAACCAAAACAGGTGCTACTGCAGCGTATTGTCGTTTCCTCGGAGGAAAAAGCCGCACAGGTGTATGATGCACTTGAAAAGGGTCAAGATTTTACGAGGATGGTTCAGCTTTACACCGAATCTAATGCCGATTTGATGGTTGATGGAATAATGAATTATGAGCAATGGGCTCGTTTGGGCCATTTAGGGCAGGAGTTGCAACAATTAGAGCCGGATTATATCACCCGGCCCATAGCCTATCAGGCCAATGAGTACCATATATATAAGTGTTTGGATATAGTCGAAGCCCGTGCATTGCGATTTGACGAGGCCAAGGAAGCGGTTCAAGATATTTTATTGGAACAAAAATTTAGAGAAGCCAGGTCTGAGCTAATTGATCAGGTAAAGATAAAGCATAATGCGTTCATCGATCTGGAACGTCTAGAGGAAATTAACATTGAAATCTAAGGATATGCGAATAGAAATAGCTAACTACATAGCTAGGTGGAAAACCGGACAAGTATGGGTTCTGAGCCTTTTTATAGGGATACTCTTCACGGGCAATGCCCTAGCTCAATCTGGTAAAATTACTGGAACACTCCTAGATGCGGACACAAAAGAACCTCTGATTGGGGCTACTGTTGGAATTAAAGGAACCACCAAAGGAGCCATAACCGATGTAGACGGAAATTATCTCATGCTCAATGTTGCTCCAGGTACCTATGTGCTTGAAGCCCGTTATATTGGCTATGCAACAGTGGTGGTTCAAGATGTTATTGTTCGTACGGATCTAACCACGAATCAAGACTTTGAACTAAGCTTGGAATCTTTTGAAGGGGAGGAAGTGGTGGTTGTGGCCGAGCGACAGGCGGTTATTAAAGATATAACCAGCTCCGAAGCTCGCGTTAGTAGCGATGAAATTGCCAAATTACCCGTTCAAGAATTAACGGATGTCATACAGCTGCAAGCGGGTGTTAATGTCGGAAATGACGGAGGGATTCACATTCGGGGTGGACGTACTACGGAGGTTTCTTATGTGGTGGATGGGATTCGTGTGACCGATGATTATGACGGAAGTAATGGGCTGCGACTAGAAAATGAATCTATACAGGAACTGCAGGTCATCTCAGGTTCTTTTAACGCCGAGCATGGTCAGGCCTTATCCGGGGTAGTGAACGTGGTAACCAAGGCAGGAAACAATAATTTTGAAGCCTCTTTCAGGGGTTGGGGTGGAGGCTACTTAGCCACGAACGAATCTCAGCTTTACGACGGTATAGGAACCGATTTAGCTAGTTTTAATCCTACCAGAATGTATAATTATACCGCTTCGGTTTCGGGTCCTATCATCCGGGATAAACTAACCTTTTTTGCAACCGCTCGAAAATTTCAAAACGAAGGATGGCTAAAC
>NTKP01000050.1 GCA_002457365.1 Rhodothermaeota bacterium MED-G12 | reverse complement strand
AACGAAAACAGTGATTTTTTCCTCCCGCGAGGTATTTGAGGCTCCATTCTCTTTCCGCAATCCAATAAGGGCGGTATCAATGGCTCGAACCGCCTTTATAAAAGGGCTAAAAATGGTATTTGGGCTATTCTTCGGGGAAGTTTTTTTCATCGTTATGCAGTTTCCTTAAATATACTTTGGCCAATGCCTATTTCCAACCATTGAGTCGGACGTGGCATAGCCTTACTTGGCCACTACTTTAAGCTCCTGCACTACCTTATGATCCACCGAATCGTTCAGCCTTTTGGCAATATGAAATCTGTTCGCGTGAATTTCGTGTCGCCATACCGCATTTGAAACCACGCAGGTCAGTATGCTCCCTTGGAAATACAAATCGTGGGTTTGTTCCGCTATTTTTGGCCCAACAACGTCACCCCATTTAGCTAGTACCATTCCCTGTCGCAATTTTTTCTGATGGGGGTAGCGGTCTAAAAACTGCTGTAATGCTTCTGATAATGATGTTGGCTTGTCTAATCGCATAATAACCCAACTTAATTAGTTTCGGCTACATTTCCATCCTTAATCGTGATACACAAATGATCCGGATGATCAAAATCCACAAAATCACTAAACGCCACCGGATGGGCCGCCGTTATAAAGCTCTGGCCTTGATGTGCTTTTAAATGTTCAAGTAAAATTCGCACTCGTTCCCCATCCAAGTCACCAAATACATCGTCCAGAACCAACAGCGGAGCGTCCTCTAATTCCTTCGTATAATAATCCAACTGCCCTAATTTTAAGGCAAGTGCAAACAACCGATGCTGACCCTGCGAGCCGTATCGGCGCAGCTCTACCTTGTCCAAATAAAACATAATTTCGTCCCTATGAGGCCCGACTAGGCTTTGCCCTCGCTCCAGTTCCTTATCAAATTGCTCGTCCAAGGCTGCTTTGAAACATTGCTCGATCCGCTCTACTCGAGTTAATGTTGTTGGGGAGTCGACCTCGGAGTCGACCTCGGCTTTGCTCTTGGCCTGATCTGAGTCTACGGTAAGCTCCTCATTTTCCTCCCATCCACGCACCATGGATTCGTAGCGCATCCCGGGCTTCATTTCTAAACCAGATATCTCGGTAAAATTAACCTGTACAAAGCGTTCAAGTTGCGTAATAACACTCGCCCGTTCATCCATTATTTTTGACCCGACTCGAACTAATTGCTCATTCCAAGGCTCTAAATAACTTTGCATGAGGGTCTTATGAACCCGAAAAGATCCTCCTTCGGCATACTTTTGTAATAATTTATTACGCTGACGTCGAATCTGACGGTATTCCATTAAATTTCGCAAATACGAGCGGGATAACTGGCTAATGAATGCATCAATAAACACCCGCCTTTCAACTGGCCCGCCTTTGGTTAGTTGCTCATCTTGAGGGCTCAATACCACCACAGGAACCATTCCTATGAGATCGGAGAGTTTGTCCAATGGACCTTCATTCACGAAAATTTTCTTTCCATCTCCTCTCGAATAGCTTAGCGACAACTGAAATTGGGCCCGTATTTGACCTTGAAAATGGCCGCGAAGCAAAAATGATTTAGTGTCCTGTTTAACCACATGAGAATCTGAGCTAGTGACAAAACTTCGAGACATACACAGATAATGAATGGCATCTACAATGGAGGTCTTTCCCGCGCCATTTGGGCCAATAAGGACGTTCATGTAGGGTGCCCAGGTCACCTTGGTGTGCGTATGATTCCGGAATTGAAATAATTCTATTTCGTGAATACGCATGAGCTACCCCGATTATTTAATCAAGGTCATTCTGCGGGTAAACGAAGCTTCTCCTGAGAGTTGTTCAAGTCTGTAATAGTAAATACCCGAGGGTAAGTGCGCCGCATCGAAAGCAATGCGATGCCACCCAGCCGCACGCTGACCATCTGCTAACACCGCAACACGCTGACCCAACATAGTAAAAATCGAAAGTCGAATGTGTTCAGGGCTCGTTAGCTCAAAAGAAATAGTCGTACTCGGGTTAAAGGGATTTGGGTAATTCTGCAATAAACGAATTTCTTTTTGGCCCTGGTCAAAGTCCTCTTGCCTAGTATACTCTGCTGCCACGGCTTGTCCCCCAAAATAAGCCCGTTCCACTAGGGTAGAATCATGCACAAAAGGATTTCTATTCCCCTGTGCCTGTTCGGCCCCTAAGCTCCGGTTCCATTCCGCCTCATCTACTGGATCCAGTTTATGCCAATCGTACAGCACATCTTTCATCCCATTGAAAAAGGAAGCGTCGTCTTTAACTATCGCTCTGGTTTGATAAACCGACCAAAAATAAAAGATGGCCCGCGCAACATTCCCTTTAAAATCTTCCCGTGGCTCAAAGGCTCTACCATTGTCTAGTTCGCTGTGCAAATCAATATTTGCCGAAGGTATTCCACTCGATTCGCCCGATAAATAAAACCACTTATCAGCCTGATTGTCTGGTATCTCATCGAATGGATAATTAGAACGAGCCGAATTTGCTTCTACTCGAGTGGGGAATAAATGATGAATATCGCCCCGCATGGGTTCATCTCTGTCGAACAATCCTTGCGGCCAAACGTGCTCGGTGTTAATGCCTTTGTTAAATGCATCGGTTCTATTGTTACTGGTAATGGTATACCCGGTATACACCCCGATGATTTGCCCATTCACATTATCAATAGAGCCGTACATCTGATCTCTGGCGCCGTTATAACCTAGAGGATTGCTTACTGCGTATTCCTGAAGAATGAATTGTTGCAGGTTCTCACCCGTAAGATTGGGCGCGATATATTCCTGCGGACGCTGCTGAGCCTGTAACGAATTTGAACTTAGCCAACTTGAGCTTAGCAAACTTAAACTCAGCGAACATCCCAGAAAAAAAACTACCCTTGAAAAAAAACGCATGCGTGTCTCCTAGAGTCCAAATGCGCCATGTCCAAGAAACAGCGCCGAATCTCCGAGCTCTTCCTCAATTCGGAGTAGCTGGTTGTATTTTGCAATACGGTCGGTACGTGACATCGATCCCGTTTTAATCTGTCCCGCGTTGGTTGCCACGGATAAATCGGCAATAGTCACATCTTCGGTTTCGCCCGAACGGTGCGATATAACAGCGGTGTAGGAATTCTTGTGGGCCATTTCAATGGCATCCAAGGTTTCGGTTAACGTACCAATCTGGTTCACTTTAATCAAAATAGAGTTGGCTATATTGCCTTCAATTCCACGAGAAAGTCGCTCGGTATTGGTTACAAATAAATCATCTCCAACGAGTTGAACTTTATCTCCGATGGCGTCGGTAAGTTTTTTCCATGCATCCCAGTCGTCTTCAGCCATTCCATCTTCAATAGAAATGATGGGATATTTATCCACCCAGTTGCTCCAAAATTCAACCATCGCATCGGTGTCTTTTTTCGAGCCATCACTCCATCTAAATTCATACAAGCCCGTCTCTGCATTATAAAACTCTGAGGTAGCTGGATCCAAGGCAATTAACACATCATCCTTTGGCACATATCCTGCTTTTTCGATGGCTTCCATGATGACTTCCAGCGCCTCTTCATTAGACTTGAGATTCGGTGCAAATCCACCTTCATCACCCACAGCGGTGCTGTATCCTTTCGCTGCTAGTACTTTCTTCAGCGTATGAAAAATTTCTGCGCCTATTTGTAAGGCATGCGAAAAGGATTCCGCACCCGCGGGCATAATCATGAACTCCTGTAAATCTACGCTATTGTCAGCATGCGATCCTCCGTTGATAATATTCATCATAGGCAATGGCAATACTTTGGCATTTACCCCACCTACGTATCTCCAAAGCGGTAAACCCACTTCATTTGCAGCAGCTTTGGCCAGGGCTAGGGAAACCCCTAAAATAGCATTCGCCCCTAACTTAGCTTTATTCGGAGTGCCATCTAATTCGATAAGTAAGGCATCCAATTCGGTTTGATTGAAAACCGGTAGCCCCTGAAGTTCCTCTGCGATAATTGAATTCACGTTTTCTACCGCTTGCGCTACTCCCTTTCCAAGAAACACATCCGCATCTCCATCACGCAACTCAACGGCTTCAAACTCGCCCGTAGAGGCTCCAGAGGGAACAGCTGCACGCCCCATATTTCCGGTATCCAGTATAACATCCACCTCTACAGTGGGGTTTCCGCGCGAATCAATGATCTGGCGGGCGACAATATCTTCAATAAAACTCATAATAACTCCTTTGGTTGGTTCGATAAGTGCATCCCTAAAGGTACTAGGATTTACGCTTAGCATAAAGCGCGAATGCGAATAGTTTTCGTACCTTAACACCCGTGCATTCAACATCCATGCGCATACTCTTAAAAAACATCAAATTCTAGCAAAAAACACCTCTATTTATGTCCTTTCACCCTTGGATTATTCTTTTCGATATCGATGGAACCTTGCTTACCGTAGACCGTACGTTCAACCGCCCCTTACTCCGAAGCATCATCGATGAGTTACACATCGACTACCCCGACATGGAAAAAGACCCCTTTTCAGGGAGAACAGACTTCGATATCATTTCATCCTTTTTAGTCCATCATGACAACCAAGAAGAGCGATACCAAGAGTTCAAAGCTCTCTATCTAGAGCGTCTATCTGAGGAGATCCAAGAACATCATGTACTTCGGCACGACTATGTAGATGAGGCATTGGAATACTTCTCGGGGCCCACCTTCGTCAGAGGGCTCCTTACTGGTAACTATCCAGATGCCGCCGTGACAAAATTACGTGCCGCAAACATCCATCAAGAGTTTAGTTTTGGGGCTTTTGGCGAATTCCACTCCGACCGAAACATGCTTCCTCAACTTGCGCTCGAGCACATTCAAGACTCGCTGGCCGTCACACCCGATCCCCAGCGTTTCCTCATCATTGGCGACACACCGCGTGACGTAATTTGTGCAAAAAGCGCCCGCATGAAGTGCGTAGCGGTCACAACTGGGAAATTTTCGCGAGAAGAATTAGCCGAGTATGAACCTGATCTCATCATCGATTCCTTGGCTCATCCAGCAGACTGGTTCCAAAAAATTACTACTGGTTGATGTACACCCAAGTCGTGGCTAAGAACTGGCTTAATCCCGCGCCCACATCTTACCAAACACAAAAGTAATCTGAACAGAACCTAAGAAATTCACGGGATCGTTAGAACGCTCATAGGCATCTGGAATTTGATCTTGATCCACATCTACAATAACCCCGTTTGAACGTAGTGGTTCAAACGGCTCCATGATTTGTATCCCATTGGGCATGTAATAGAAGGTATAGCCAAATTGAAAACTTTGAAGCTGTGCAAAGTTGTCCCCAAAATCGATGCCTAACACCCATTCACCTGTCATCGCAAGGGATGTTTCTAGCTCATTCCAACCCTCAAACACGTCTTTAACTGGTTCATAGACCAAAAACTCATTTACATTTGCTTCGCGAAAACCATTTTCGTTGTAATCTTCAAAATAAGGCAACACAAACATCATTGCCCCGCCCAAGCTAACCGAACTGTGCACGCGGAAATTGTCGGTAATTTGATTCGGAAAAAATCGTTTTTTGAGCCCCAAGGTTAGAGGAGTACTCAAAACGCGTTTGAATTTACTTGGCACTACACGGTTACCAAAATAATAATCAATGTAGGTCTGTTCACTTGGATCTCGCACTCCACTCAAGCTTAAACTTACTAAGGCTTCAGTGTAGGGTCGTAACGAACGTCGGTATTGTGCTCCAAGTTGGAGGCCAAAATCATTTAACCCAATTCGAAAACCTAATCCTGAACGATAGCCTTCGTCAAACAAATTGCGAGAAACATTTATACCCTCCAATTCAGGCTCACCAAATACGTACTCCTGCTTATTTTCGTTCGTCTGAGTCTGAGCAAATGATTGTTGAGGCGCAAACACACTCAACAACAATCCTACTATACTTACCAAAAATAACGTAGAAACGTTGGTTGAGAGTCGTGTGTAAACTATTTTTGCTGTTAGCATTTCAAAAAATAGAGTTAGATGGTAATCTCGAAGCGAAAAAAAGCATGTCCTGCTTTCTATTGTTTGTATTACACAAACACTCTTGACAAGGTAATAGTTTAAAAGATCAAAGAATAAACGAAAAAAAATAGAATTTCTTATTGCCTTAAATACAGAACATGTTATTTTCTAACGGAAAATAGGCAATAACCGTCAGCTACTTTATTTTAAGCTACAATTGGTTTATTCTACGCCATTGAAATACGCCATTGAAAAAATACAGCGTACGTTTATTGTCTTTCAGAAAACCCAGTGGAATGAATTCTCACACTACCTTTCTTATTTATGGTCCTTCGGCAACCTTACTCCGAATGGCTTCCAAATTATTTGAAGAGCACAAGCCTAAGTTTTTACATACTCGCAGCTTTGACGAACTCAAGCATACCCAATATGTCGCAGTTTACGAAGAGTATGAAAAACAAATCAACTCCAGTGTTACCCTAACATGCATTGTGGAAAGCAACCCAAAGCAAACCAAGATCATCCTTAAAAAAACCGGCGGACGTATGGGTTTTAGAGGTAGCTCCCTATTCGAAGAGCGAAGCATGGATTCCCTAGTGAATGATTTCATATTTGATTTTGGAAAGCGCTATGGCTTAACTGTACAAGAAGAACGAGTTTCTGACGCTATCGGCGACGAATAATGCAAGATAGGTCATGGACGGTACTCAGTTTATTGGACTGGGGCACGGAATACTTTGAGCAAAAAGAGGTTCGCAATCCAAGATTTAGCATCGAATGGTTGTTATCTCATGTGTTAGAAGTAAAACGCCTAGACTTGTATTTACTTTTCGAGCGCCCCCTCCACTCCACGGAACTAGAGCGCCTTCGGCCGATGGTTCAACGTCGCGGGAAACATGAACCACTACAGTACATAACGGGCAGGGTAGATTTTTTCGGAATCGAACTTTCGGTGGCTTCTGGGGTATTAATCCCAAGGCCGGAGACCGAAGAGCTAGTTGAATATATTCTGGCCTCGCATGACAACGATGCCCCTAAAAAACTAATCGATATTGGAACCGGCTCTGGCTGCATTGCCTTAGCCATAAAAAAAGAACGTCCTAACTGGGAAGTATGGGCCACCGACCTCTCCGAATCCGCCCTGCGAGTCGCTCAACAAAACGGAAAAGAACTCGGATTACAAGTGCATTGGTTTCAGGACAATCTTTTTGCCCCAGAGTTATTGCGCCATCATCCCGAGCTTGCACATTCATGTGATATTTTAGTTTCTAATCCTCCCTACATACTCAACGAAGAACGGGAAGCCTTAGAACGAGAAGTACGAGAGTTCGAGCCAGAAGAAGCTCTGTTTTGTAGTTCTACCCATCGTATGTATTCCGCACTTGTCGAACATGCAAAGTCCCTGCTCCTTCCACACCATTCTCAGATGTACTTTGAGGTTCATGAACAGTATGCCAATGAGGTTCAGAATATTTCAAAAGACTACGGATTCACCGCAGAAATTCGACACGATTTAGCGGGTAAAGATCGGTTCGTAATAAGCACTCTTACAAGCACTCTGAGCCCATCCTAAAATGAGTCAAGCTGACTGGGTAATTTAGCTACATCACATTCTTCACTAAGCGCCATAAATTACTCTCTAACAAAGGACTCAAAAAAAATTTCATGATTTGCAAAAATATGTGGATAACTTGTTGAAAAGTACTCGAAAAAATTCTAGCCTTTACGAAAACTTTGAAAACAACCTTGTTAAGGCAATGTTACCCCAGTATTACCTGTCTTACTAAGTTTACAGTTGACTCAATATAAATACTGTTTTATATAGCTTTACGGCTAATTATAAACTGTGGATAACTTCAACAAGTAGCCTACGATTAGGTTTGACAAGTAGCTAAATTATCATCATTTTCAGTCCAAGAAAAAATCGCGCTAAATAGCCAAATGTGTGGATAACTCTAAAAAAAGCGCCCACGAAGTAGATGAAACAAGGATTAATTGATGTATATAACGTGTAGGAGGTCTTAAGCATTGCAAACGGAATCGGCAGAGGTAACCTGGGAGAAGTGTCTCAGTATTATAAAGGACAATATTAGCTATCAAAAGTATAAATCTTGGTTTGAACCCATACGCGCTATAAGTCTATCAGAAAACACCCTAACTATTCAAGTACCTAGTCAGTTTTGGTATGAGTGGCTCGAAGAACATTACTATACTATGTTGCGCTCGACCCTATCCAAAGTCATGGGCGAACACGGTAAGCTTGAGTATTCTGTTGTCATGGAAAAATCTGATCAATATGAGCACAACAAATCAATACGGCTGCCGCAACGACCTATGCCTCCGGTTCAAGACCAACATATTCAGAGTTATCCCGACTATTCTCCTGACCGAATAGAAAATCCCTTTGTAATTCCTGGAATTAGAAAAACTAAAATAGATTCCAACTTAAATGGATCGTATGTTTTTGAACGCTACATAGAAGGTGACTGCAACCGCTTAGCCCGTTCCGCTGCTATGGCTATTTCTGACAATCCTGGTAGTAATTCATTCAATCCTTTTTTTATTTATGGGCCTACCGGTCTAGGAAAAACTCACTTAGTTCAGAGTATTGGGAATCGAATTAAGCATAAATATGGGGACGAAAAATCTGTTCTCTACATCTCCTCTGAAGCATTTACCAACGAATTTGTGCATGCGATCCGAAACAACCGTGCCAGCGAATTCTCTATGTTTTACCGTAACATCGATGTACTCATTGTAGATGACATCCAGTTTTTTAGTGGAAAAGAAAAGACTCAAGAAGAATTCTTTCACATCTTCAATGCGCTCCACCAAGACGGCAAGCAGATTATTTTAAGTAGTGACCGTGCGCCTAAGGATGTTCCCGATATTGAAGAGCGACTTATTTCTCGATTTAGTTGGGGGCTAAGTGCGGACCTACAAATGCCGGAGTACGAAACACGCTATGCCATACTAGAGCGTAAAGCAAACGACAATGGTATTGAAATCCCTGGCGACATACTGGAATTCATAGCCCATAATTTCAAATCCAATGTCCGGGATCTAGAGGGAGCAATTATCAAGCTGTTGGCCCATGCGTCCCTGCAAAACCTCGATGAAATTGATTTAGCCATGGCTAAGCGCGTCCTCAAGGATATGGTCAAGGATTCACACACTCAGATTTCTATCGAATCCATTCAAAATTACGTCTGTGAATACTTTGGAATAGACACCAATAAAGTACGTGAGAAAACCAGAAAGCAAGAAATTGTGGAAGCGAGACAAATAGCTATGTACCTATCTAAACGTTTCACAAAATCTAGCCTCAAAACCATTGGCTTACACTTTGGTGGACGAGATCATTCCACGGTAATTCACGCTATTTCAACCGTAGAAGAACGTATGACCACCAGCCCTAAACACAAACGCATTCTAGAAGAGCTGCACCAACGAATCGAAGTCGCTAGTCTATAACCATTAGACATAGCTGTCACAAAGAGTTCAATCTAACGCCACGGCTCATGGAGCATACCGACCTTCTTACTCTAAAAGCCTTACGCTATCATGCTTTTCACGGTGTACATGCCATTGAGCGTGAGCAGGGCAATACCTTTGAGGTGGATGTACTCTTCCGCGCGGAACTACGCCAGGCCGGCGCCCGTGACCAATTGGATCTAACCGTGGACTACGAAAAAGCCGAACAAATCATCAGCGGCGTCATGCTTGGTCCCTCCGTTCACTTAATCGAAAAACTCTGTGTGGACATCGGAGAGCAATTAATGAACACCTTTCTTCTGGTTGATGCGGTTCAGGTCGTAATTCGAAAACTCAACCCGCCTATTACGGTCCCTACCGCTTATTCCGAGATAAGTATGCAGTGGCAACGATCTAGTGAGTAAGCACAAGTGAGTAAAAAAAGTCCGCATAGTACTCCGGATAGCGTTCACTCAGAGCGGCTACCCGTGAACCCAAAAGCGGAGGATGCTGCACGATCTGTTTTTGTAGCTCTAGGGTCAAATGAAGGTGATTCCACTGCGCATCTAACACAAGCTCGATTATTCCTACAAGAAATTAGCAGCTCGCCTATACGAACTTCCCGAGTCTACCAAACAGAACCCATTGGCCCCTCTGACAACGACTTTCTAAATGCGGTTATTCATATTGACTGGGAAGGCAGCCCAGAGGCTTTGCTCGACCGGTTAAAAGAACAAGAACGAATACAAGGCCGCCCCTCTCGCTATCCTAAATGGACTTCCAGAACCTTGGATCTGGATATCATAGATTTCGGTGGGCTCATTCTAAACAATGACCGCCTACAACTCCCCCACCCTGCCGCAGCAGAACGATTATTTGTCTTACTCCCCCTTTACGATTTGGCTCCCGAATGGTATGAACCAGTGACCAAGAAAGCTATCTCAGAACTAATCCATCAAGCTCCAGAAATGAGGATCGAAGTAGGTGCATGGCAATGGGAATAGTGTTAGTTTAGGTTATGCAGGTTGAACCAAGATTTATCGCAATAGAAGGAGTCATTGGTGCAGGGAAAACGACCCTAGCACAGATGCTTTCCCAGCGCCGTCAGGCTAGATTGGTACTCGAAGAATTCGAGGATAACCCTTTTTTACCGAAGTTTTATGAGGACAGAGAACGGTATGCTTTTCAAACACAGTTAGCCTTTCTAGCTAGCCGTTTTCGCCAACAACAAAACATGATGAGCCAAGATCTTTTTCACACCATGACGGTATCGGACTATATATTTGAAAAAGATCGAATATTTGCACGTTTAAACCTCGATACTGATGAATTAGCCCTTTATGATTCCATCTTTTCCATCATGACGGGTATCGCGGCTCAACCTGATTTGGTCGTCTTTTTACAGTCCTCGGTAGAACGGCTCATGCAAAATATAGACCAACGAGGTAGAGAATATGAGCAGCATATCACACCAGAATATCTTAAAGACCTAAACGAGGCATACAATCACTTTTTTTATCACTATCAAAGAAGCCCTGTGGTATTCATTAACGTAAGTGATGTAGATTTTGTTCAAAACCCCGAGCATCTTTTGTATATTGAAGAGCAATTATTCGAGCGCCCTATATTGGATAATATGCATATACATTTATCGTAAAATTGAGAATCTTCGCTATTTATGACCTTTAAGCTGCTACTATTTTTCTTCTTACTTTGGGTTTTCTTCCGGTTTGTGGGAAGAATCTTTTTACCCTTGGCTATTTTCCGCAAAGCTGTAAAAAATGCTCAAAATCAACAGCCCTTTAGCAATAATCCATTTTCAGGAACCGGCGGACGTGGAGGGAGAAAAAAAGATTTTTCAGCTATTCAAGATGCAGAATTCGAGGATTTAAGTGAATCAGAACCAGCTGCTAAGGATAAGGGTGGAGCCAAGGAGGCGTCCACAGGAACCAGTGATAACACCTAATAGTACAACGACCTAAAAACAAGCAATACCATGAATATTGAAGAAAAACTAAGCCGCGGCTTCGAACTACTCCAAGAAAAAGACATCGACCATAGCTTAGATATCGCTAGAGAGGTACAAAAAGAAGCGCCCGATACCCCGGAAGGATACTACCTTGAGGCGCTGATCATGCAGCAGCTGAATCAGATGGATATTAGTTTTTCGTGCATTGAAAAGGCTATCGACCGTTCCGATAATAACGGGGTTTATTTGAATCTAAGGGGTCATATACACATGATGAAGGAAGATTTGGAGAAAGCGGAAGTGGATTTTGATACCGCTATAGAATCTAGTGATCTAGCCGCAGCTCATCGGAATAAAGTGATGATTATGCTCATGACCGACCGTGGAGCAGATGCCGTAAATTATTTGATAGGACGAATAAAAGCCGAGCCAAGAGATGCAGAAAATTGGATACTGATGGGAGATATGATTATGAAGGGTGGGCAAAATGATAAAGCTCGTACGTATTATGAGCAGGCAATTAAGATTGATCCCGATAATGAGTATGCCCAACGACAGCTGGAAGAAATAGACGGATAAGTTGTTGCCTCTTTTTTGATTTGTGTCTTTTGGGGAATTTATTAGGGTAGAATTTAATACGGTAGAATTTATTAGGGGTACAAGCTTTTACATGTGTAATAATACCATGGCATTGCTCTTGCCGTTTTCAGAGCATAACCCTTAATTAATTGAAAGACCATGTATAAACAACCCACTCTCCCATCTTATTTTTCCTTCCGTACAAGCTTTTTTATAGGCCTTTTTGGTTTATTTCTAGTGAGTAGTACAGCTTTATTTGCCCAGGAAGAAAATTCGCGTACATACCAACATGAATCTGAAGAAATGGTTCATAAGCGTGGTGAGCGAGGTGAGCAGTCAGAGCGATCTATCCAAAATCGACGAGGGATGCAAAACCATCAAGGAAATAGAAAGGATGATTCGAGCTTACCAAGACTAGAAAAATTTATGGAACTTGAAACAGAGCTCATGGCCGAACGGCTTAATCTAAGCGATGAACAGATTGAGTTGTTACACTCTCAACAAGATGCTTTAGTTGAAAAATATTCCAAGGCCCGTTTAGAAATTGAAAAAGAGGTGCAAGTCAAGCGGGAAGAAATGAATCTTCGGAGAGA
>NTKP01000005.1 GCA_002457365.1 Rhodothermaeota bacterium MED-G12 | reverse complement strand
AAAATCTGACAGCAATATATAGATACAACTTAATACAGTGGCTTGGGTTGTGGCTTTACCTACTCCCTCCGCTCCACCGCTGGCATAATATCCCTTAAATGAAGATATAGAGGTAATCACAAATCCAAACACAAAGGACTTCACCACGCCAAAAACCACATCTTCAGGAAAAAAAAACTCTCTAGCTCCCTGCATAAATTCCGCAGCGAGTAAAATTCCATCCAATGAACCCGCTAATAAACCTCCAGAAATACCCATAGCAGCAGCAACAACATAAAGCACTGGAAACATTAAGATACCCGATAAAACTCTCGGAACGACTAAAAAAGTAACTGAATTAAATCCCATAGACTCAAGAGCATCTATCTGCTCACTCACCCGCATGGTTCCTAATTCCGTAGAAATTCTAGCACCTACTTTACCTGCTAATACTAAAGCGCCAATGACTGCTGCCAATTCGATTATAATCGACTGCCCAACAATAGACCCAACTACAGAGATTGGTAAATATGTGTCAGCACCTAATTGGTAGGCCGTTTGTAAAGTCAATACTGCCCCGGTAAATGCCCCAGTAAGCATGATTATTGGAATAGATTCGTACCCTATTTTCACAAATTCTTGAAATAAATTCTTCCGATACGTGCTAAATTCCAAAATGGATCGAAGGGCGTGATACAGTAAAGTGGCGTATTGCCCTAGTTGGCGTATTGCTTCCATGATTCGGTTCTACGGTTAACCATTCAAATAGTTATATTACGAAAGATTTTTACCAATTGTCATGTTCACCACCATGCATTTGACCTTCATCAGCCGCCCTTTATTACCCTTTCTACTGCTTCTTTCTTTGGGATGGACAGTACCCAGTTATACACAAGCGCAAGATCATTCAGATGAAATTTTTCGCTTTTTACGAATTTCTACATCTGCTCAGATGGCTGGCATGGGTGGGGACCATGTTGGTCTATGGAATGCTGACGGTTCAACTTTTTTTGCCAACGCGGCTTACTTATCACCCAGTGACCACGGAACGGCGTCCTTAAGTTTTGTCAATTATTTTGCTGACGCTCGTTACAGTAACCTCCATTATGCCTATAACATTGAGGGCGTAGGTACAGTAGCAGCGGGAGTACAATATGCCAGCTATGGAGATATGAGACGGTACGATGAATTCGGGGGGGATCTTGGTAGTTTTAATGCTGGTGATTATGTGACTCAACTAAGTCTTAGCCGTAGTCTTTATCCAACGGTTCGAAGTGGCTTTAGCATACAATGGCTACATTCTTCACTAGATCAATACAATGCTTCTGCTTTTGCGTTTTCAGGAGGGCTCATGTATACGCATCCCATAAAGGTGTTAGCTGCCGGTGTTACGGTTCAACACTTAGGGTGGGTATATAACAACTATCTCAATTCAGAAGAAAAACTACCTCTAAACATTGCTTTAGGTGTATCATTTAAACCTGAAAACTTCCCCTTCTTAATGGCCCTTACCCTTAATGACTTAAACCGATGGGAACTACCCGTTATAGGAGAGGAAAATCCTCGATCAGTCGATCACGCCCTTCGTCACTTGCAAGTTGGGGGGGAAGCCACCATTGGAAAACATGCTTATTTGCGATGGGGTTATAATCCCTATCAACACGAGCAAACAGAAACAGGTAGGGCTATTGATTTAGCTGGGGCTAGTATTGGTTTAGGTATTGTAATTCAGGAGTATCGCTTCGATATTAGTAGGCAATCCTATAGTCGAATGGGTGGGATTGTTCAAGTAAGTTTTCAGCGTATTGCACCTAGCAGTAATTAATATTTTTCAGGAAAATTTTCATGAAAATGAACACTAGCATTAGAAAGATTAGCCTTTTGAACGAGTCCGTACCCGAGCGGTATAAAGATTCAAATATTACTATTATATGCAACATTGTTCACATGGCTACTCAATGGCCATCAGAGCTTTTCTCAAATAAGATTCTGAGCCCCTATTTTGTACAAAATACCAACATCACACTCAACTTTCCCTTCACTCATACTCAATCATGATTAGATATTTTACCGCTGGAGAATCACATGGCCCAACCCTCACAGGAATCGTTGAGGGAGTTCCTGCTGGTTTGGAAATAACAGAAGCTGACATCGCAGAGCATTTAGCACGCCGCCAACAAGGATATGGACGAGGTGGAAGGATGGCCTGGGAAAAAGATATAGCACGAATTGATTCGGGAGTTAGATTTGGAAAAACCATGGGTGGCCCCATTGCCATGGTTATTCAAAATAGAGCATTTGAGAAAGATAAAGCCGGATGGCCTGTGGTTATGAACAAAGAAGTGGAGGCCGAGGGAATAGAAAAAATAACCCTACCCCGTCCAGGACACGCTGACTTGGTTGGCGCCCAAAAATATCGTTTCGATGACATTAGACCCGTAATAGAACGTTCTAGTGCCCGTGAAACAGGCATGCGGGTAGCTTGTGGATCTGTTGCTCGACAATTTTTAAAGCAATTCGGCATCGAAATTGGAGGACATGTTCTCAGAATAGGAGCAGCTGGATACACTGATTGGGATCAAATCAGAGAAAAAACCGCCGGCTTTATGAACAGCGGTGCCGAATCTCTGTACCAAACCGCCGATACCTCAGAAGTACGCTGCTTAGATGACGAACTTACTGAACAAATGGTACATGAAATCAAAACTTATCGTAAAGCGGGCTCATCATTAGGGGGCGTTTATGAAATTGTTATCACCGGAGTGCCGGTTGGCTTAGGCAGCTATACCCATTGGGATAGGAAAATCGATGGAAAATTAGCCCAGGCTATACTAAGTACTCAAGCGATGAAAGGCGTGGAAATTGGATTAGGCTTCGAATCAGGGGCCCGACCGGGACACCAAGTCCATGACGAAATAATTCATACAGGAACACGTTTTTCTCGAAGCACTAACCGGTCTGGTGGTATTGAAGGTGGGATGACAACCGGCGAACCCATTATTATTCGAGGGGTTATGAAACCGATTCCTACCATGTTAAACCCACTACAGACCGTGGACATGCATAGCCTGGAGCAAACCGAAACACGTTATGAACGATCCGATGTTTGCGCCCTTCCAAGAGCTGTTGTAGTTGCCGAATGCGTAATTGCACCTGTTATTGCAAATGCATTTCTAGAGAAGTTCGGGGGTGATTCTATCAGCGAAATCCAAGAACGCTATTCCACTTAAACGTATGATCAAAGTTCCAATCTTTAATACATCCCAATCCTGGACTCGGCCCGCACTACTCATATTCGCTGGTATTTTGTTTGGCCTGTTTCAGGTACAGGTAGTTGCTGCTCAATCACAGCAGAGTGGAGGTGAGCAAACGACTCAGTTGGAGCAGAATCCACCGTATCAGCAATATGAAGTAAAAGCAGGAGAAACACTCTACAGCATATCCAAAAGTTTAGATGTGGAAATTGAAGAATTAAGAGAATGGAATGAGTTGTCTGACAATGCACTTTCTCTTGGGCAGCTTTTACGCTACATACCAAGGGAGTGGTCTACATTAACCCGTGAAACACAAAGCGAAGCGATGGAAACAGGGGCATCTATTATCCGCTCAACCGATGTAGAAACCACTGAATTTTACATTGTTAAGAGTGGGGACAACCTCATTCGTATTGCTGGAGCTCATGATATGAGTGTTGTAGATCTTAAAGCATTAAATGAACTGGAATCTGATTTTATCCGGGTTGGGCAGCGCCTCACGGTAAAAAAAGTGGTCGATAGTGTAGCGCCGGTTGCAGTAAATTTCGAGCAAGGCTCTGCACCCCAAGGTGCTTTTCTTATCTATACCGTACCCCCTAAATTACCCCTGGATAGTTTGCTTAGAACCTTTCAGATGAGCAGAAAGGAGTTAGCCTACCTCAATCCCGACGTAAATATCGACCGACTAGATCCCGGTCAAAAGATTACTATATTAGCGCCTCCTTCAAGAAAATATGCGAACCCATACACAAAATCCGCCTCTATCATAGATGTCGGTCAAGTCGCAATAAGTGTGTATAAAGAGTCCGACAAAGCAAATACTACCACTACCGGTGAATTATACAATCCAGAAGAACTTACGGCAGCGCACGCTAGTATCCGCTTAGGACAAGTGGTATATGTTGAAAATCCCGTTAATGGTCGTGGGATTTATGTTCGCATCAATGATAGAACCACCGAAAATGTCTTACAAGTATCTAAGCAAGCCTATGAATTACTAGGATATAATGAGCCTGTTCTTAGCTCAAGTATCGATGGAATTGCCCCTCCTAAAACAGCTCGTATCTTTACACTGGAGGAAATCTAGTGGAACCGAAAGTGTATACATCGCCTGTTCATCGCTATCACGTGTTGACCAAAGGCCTTTTATATAGCTTTTTAGCCGCACTTCCGTTGTTCATTATCTATGAGGTACTCATTCTGCTTACGGCACCTGCCACTGAGGTAGTGGTTCGAATTAGTGTGGATGTGTGGTTTAAACAATTGTTGCAATTATTTGGTTTAGATGCACTCAACATCAGTCTTCTTCTCGTCCTAGTTGCAGGAATATTTATTTTAATCCGTAAAAGAGGGGAATTAAATGAGCTAAGGGTTAGTTACTTTGTTGTTATCTTGGTAGAGTCGACGTTTTGGGCCATTTTAGTGGCATTCGTAAGTTCATCATTGACTAATTGGATACTTCCTGGCATGGCAGAGCAGTCAACGGGATCGACTGTGCAATTGTCTTACATCCAAGAACTAGCGCTCTCATTAGGGGCTGGTTTATATGAAGAACTTTTCTTTAGGGTTTTCTTAGTTAGCCTATTTATATGGATTTTTAGCAAATGGTTTGGTGCAAAATCGTGGGCTTGCTACATCTCAGCCATACTTTTATCCGCAGTACTCTTTAGCACAGTGCATTATACTGGTAATATGGGTGACCCCTTTACCATGAGCTCATTTTTGTTTAGGTTTCTATTCGGAGTTATTCTTAACGGAATATATGTTTGGCGGGGGTTTGGAGTCGCAGCCTGGACCCATGCTATATACGATGTGATAGTTATTACTTTTCTGGGCGCTTGAGTTAATCGACACCTCAAATTAATAAAATCATTACCGTAAGGTGAAGAACGGCATATAGTTCAACTAATTTGGTCAAGAATGAAAGCCGTACATTAATTTAGATTTTTAAAAAAAAAGAGGTATCTAGCAATAGATAACGAGGTCGAATTGAGTAAAAGACAAAGCAACAAACAGCAGGCATTTAATGAGGAAATTCTACCTCACTTAGATTCTTTGTACAATTTTGCACTTCGCTTGACAACCGATCCAAGTGATTCGGAGGACTTGGTACAAGATACCATAGTTAAGGCTTTTCGATTTTTTGATAGCTATGAGAAAGGAACCAATGCCAAAGCTTGGTTATTTCGAATCCTCAAAAATTCATTCATAAACAACTATCGCAGAAACTTAAAAAAGCCACAAGAAGTAGATTATGAAGAAGTGGCGGCATTCTACGAAAATGTACGTGCAGAACGAACAGAAACAACCGATTTAGAACATCTGATTTTCCGTGACAAAATGGATGATCAGTTCTCTAAAGCACTTTCTAAACTCCCAGAAGATTTTCGAACGGTCGTTTTACTGTGTGATGTAGACGGATTTACCTATGAAGAAATATCCAATATGCTGGATGTGCCCATTGGTACCATTCGCTCCCGATTGCACAGGGGTAGAAATTTGTTGAAAACAGAATTATATGAGCACGCCAAGAAACACGGATACACAGACGATTAAAAGCTGTAATGTGTTAAATCTTTAGACTAACTTTAGTCTAATTTGCATGGTGGTACCCACGCCTAGTTCACTTTTAGTGACCGTTAGTTCACCTCCGTGATATTCCTCGACAATTCGTTTAGTCAAATTGAGACCTAGCCCCCAACCCCTCTTTTTGGTTGAATATCCTGGCCTAAATATATTCTTCTTAGTCGCTGCATCCATGCCAATACCAGTATCTGCTATTTCTAAAACCATTCCATTGCTTGCTGTATAGCTTCTTACAGTGATACCCTTATTGGACGATTCCTGGGTCATTTGTAGGGCATCCATCGCATTTTTCATAAGATTCTCAACAGCCCATTGCAATAATTCAGGATTTAACTTAACCAATCCAGTAGCTTGTAGATCTGTTTTTATGCTTACTTCACCTGCTATTTTGGGCAACCTTCTTTCCATATATTTAATCGCCTCATCCAATACCGGCGCTATCTCGAGAGGCTTTAGTTCAGGCTTAGATCCAATTTTACCAAATCGTTCAGCCACCCCTTTTAAGCGATATACATCCTTTTCAATTTCATTTAGCAGAGAATGTTGTTCTGATTGCTCGGGTAAATCGTCCCGGAATAAATGAATCCAACCAAGTAAACTGGATATAGGCGTACCCAATTGGTGTGCGGCCTCCTTCGCCATTCCAACCCATAAATTAGACTGTTCCATCCGGGTAATACTAACTAAACTCGTGTAGCCAATGAAAAAAAGTAGCATAATCACCACAATTTGGATAGCTGGAACATAACGTAAAATCTGTACCACCGTACTCTCTCCATAATAAACATACTGACGAAGAGCTTCTTCACCATCTCCCACGGTAATGGGAATAGGAGGATTCATGTTTTTTAGTTTTTGAACATAGGCGAGTCTTTTTTCTTCTGTTTCAACCTTCGTACTACGAATATTTCTAAAACTATATTCAACTACTGGCTCCCCCTTCTCATCGAGTAAAAGATATTCAAGAGGGCGGTCATTATCGTCTACTAAGACCGCCGGTAATTTAAAACTACCTCTGTTATCTAAAATAAGTTCATCCGTGACAAAATTTTGCGTACTACGCAACCCTTCTACTTCTTCCAACTTCTGAATTAGACTATCTGGAATAGCTTTTTGGGATTCTAATTGATCAATCACATTAAGAAGTAAACGGCTGGACTCCTGATGTATAGGTAGAGCGTTGAACTCTAGTGCTTTAGCCCATAACTGTACACTTGCTCTTTCCTGTTCAAGTATTCTGTTTATCAAATACTGATTATACACCACTGAACCAAGTCCAAGAAAAACCAGTAGTAATACAAGTATCCACTTTGTAGGGCCTGTTCGATCGAATAACTTCATAATAACTATTTAATGAATGCAATGAACAGCCGGAAATAAACTAAAAATCCACAGCAAACACTATTTAAGCAGAGGCTTTTTGTTTTTCATACACCGGAGGAGCCTGTTTTTCAATGGTTTCACGTGTAATCACACATCGCTTTACCTGCTTCATAGACGGAAGAGTGAACATGATATCGAGCATGGAACTTTCCATGATCGACCTAAGTCCACGTGCACCTGTTTTACGAGTTTTGGCCTTATTGACAATAGCTTTTAAAGCCTCCTCTTCAAAGGCCAACTCGACATTTTCTAAGCTAAACAACTTTTTGTATTGCTTAACTAGTGCATTTTTAGGAGTACTCAATATATCCATGAGCGCTACATCGGATAGTTCATGAAGTCCACATATCACTGGTAAGCGACCGATGAGTTCTGGTATCAATCCAAAGTGCTGTAAATCTTCGGGTTCAACATGAGTGAAAATCTCAGGATTATCCTTATCAAACTTCACCTGCTCTTCAGAGTGAAAACCCATGGCCGAAGTGGAAAGTCGTCGCGCAATAATTTGCTCAAGACCCGCAAAAGCACCACCACATATAAATAGAATATTAGTGGTGTCTAGTTGAATAAAGTTTTGCTCAGGGTGCTTTCTACCTCCTTTTGGCGGAATATTAGCCACCGTCCCTTCCAATATTTTCAGTAATGCCTGCTGAACACCCTCGCCACTTACATCCCGGGTAATAGAAGGATTATCACTTTTTCTAGCAACTTTATCTACTTCATCAATATATACGATTCCACGTTTCGCTCGCTCTACATCGTAGTCAGCCGCTTGTAACAAGTTACTCAAGATGCTTTCAACATCCTCCCCTACATACCCAGCCTCGGTTAGAACCGTCGCATCTGCAATAGTAAATGGAACATCTATTACCTTAGCCAATGTCCGTGCTAATAAGGTCTTTCCACTACCGGTTGGACCTAATAGGGCGATGTTACTTTTCTCAATTGTAGTATCATCCTCCTCTGAAAATTCAGCTCCAATGCGTTTATAGTGATTATACACCGCAACGCTTAAGGTTTTTTTTGCAAACTCCTGACCAATAACATACTCGTCTAGTTTTGCTTTGATTTCAACGGGCTTTAACACCGGTTGAAATGGCTTCTCTCTACGCTTTGCAAGAGAAGCTAAATCACTCTTAATTATGCTCGATGCATCCTCAACGCATCGATCACACACATATACCCCAGGCCCCGCTACCATACTATTCACTTCCAGGCTAGAACGCCCACAAAACGAACAATTGACGATATCGTTATTCTTCTCTTTATCGCTCATAAAGACGTTTATTTTTTAGAATCTACTCGGCTAATTACATTGTCTACCAGACCATAGCTTTTGGCTTCGTCCGCAGACATCCATTTATTACGATCGGAGTCATTAATAACCTCATCCAAACTTTTACCTGAATGATCCGCTATGATTTGACTTAATTCCTGCTTAATCCGGATAATTTCTTTGGCCTCAATTTCAATATCACTGGCTTGTCCTTGAACCCCACCAAGTGGTTGATGAATCATCACTCGTGCGTGCGGCAAAGAGCTTCTCTTACCCGTTGCTCCTGCCGTTAACAACACGGCGCCCATACTAGCGGCCATACCCATACAGGTGGTAGCCACATCACACTTTATGTGCTGCATAGTATCATAGATAGCTAAACCTGCAGAAACCACCCCACCCGGACTATTCACATAAAGATTGATGTCTTTCTCTGGATCTTCGGATTCTAAAAACAAGAGCTGAGCTACGATAGAACTGGCAACTACATCATTGATAGGGGAGCCCAAAATGATAATTCGATCTTTAAGTAGACGCGAGTAAATATCATAGGCGCGCTCGCCTCTAGACGTTGTTTCGATTACCATTGGAGCCAAATTGTCCTCTATGGTGTTCATTCCACTATACATGGGTTGTTGATAAATAGGCTGTTTAATCATGATTTATTTCTGCTCCTGCTTTTTTTCTTGATACGCTTTATAGTCGTCTTTGCTCAACTCTTCAATTTGCACTTCCTCTTTAAGTTTTTCAAACACTTTATTATCTCTAATGGTGTTTCGTAAACTTTCTAGCATGTTTGGGTTTTGGGCATAATACCCTTTGAGTTGTTCTGCTGTTAACCCGTAACGAGCAGCCTCCATTCCTAACTGGGCATCAATATCTTCAGCAGTAATTTCAATATCATCATACTTTTCCTGCAGCTGCATGTTGATAAAATACCACTTAGCTTCTGTTTTAGCCTGCCCACTCATTTCTTCTTTGTAAGAATCGGTATCAAATCCATCGGGCAACTGGTTACCATATTGCTGTTTTAAACGATCCACATAGGATTCGTTAACTTGGGCAACAAACGCTTCAGGTACATCAAATTCATGGGCATCTACCATTGCTTGTACCGCGTCATTCTTGAAAAAATCATCGGATGACTGATCGTAATATTCCTGCATCTTACTCTTTATAAAGCTTCGATACTCATCCTCCGTTTTTGCCTCATTATTGGTTTGCTTAGCAATAAACTCTTCATTCATCTCTGCTTTGTGCAAGGCTTGAACCTTTTTTACTTCGACACGAAAGCGATCCGTTTCCCCATCTTCCTCTAAAGTCATATCAACCACATCGCCCGCTTTCTTTCCCTTAAGGGCTTTCAAAAAACCTGCTGCCGAATCTTGACGCATATCGATGTTTTGATCCGTATCGGCATCTCCATCAACCAGATTTCCTTCTTCATCCAAGGAACTTACATCTGCCGTAATTTTAGACTCTGAACCGATGGCGCTATCAACATCCTCCCAATTACCTTCGCGTTCTATTGCTCGTGCTATTTCCTCATCCACTTCAGCGTCAGATACATCATGCACCATAGATGTAACCTTAATTTTGCTCAAGTCAGCTAATTCCACCGTTGGTTTGGTGCCGATTTTGAAGGTTACCTCTAATTTGTCGTTTTCCCATTGAAAATCGATCATCTGAGTTTCACCCACTGGATCGTGCGCCTCAACCACTTTGGTTTCAAACACTTCTTGAATGTACTTGTTGATCTCTTCGATCTCTATTTCTTGACCAAATCTTTTCTTAATGAGCCCAATTGGCGCCTTACCTGGCCGGAAACCAGGCAAACTAACTTTCGGACGTATACCCTTGTATGCCTGGTCAAATTTAGGCTGAAGATCTTCTCTATTTGCTAAGATGGTAATTTCTTTGTCGACCGAAGTCAGGTCATTTACCTTTATTTCCACGTGTGCTCCGCTTAATTTGTTTCGCTGTTTCGGGTTGATGGTTATCCGTAATGGCTTATTTGAATCAACACCTAAACCTCTAGATTGATAAAAACTTTACAGTCTAGAAAAATACGACTTTAAATAACGGTATTCAAAACCGATTTATGCCGTCTCAATAATGGACAGATTAATCTATATGACCTTATATCTCTTATCCAAGCTACTCCTTTTAGCACGAATGACAAAGCCTTGAAGCCCCAAGTTAACCTCTTCAAATAGCTTCGCTTTCATCTTTGATCGATAAGAAGTTGAATTACTAACGGTAAAAAGCTCTTCATCAAAATCTACCATCATCAATTCAGCCTCATTTTTTTGTTTTTGACGATAAATAATACTCCAAATCTTCTCTATGTATTCATCATTCATTAACACAAAATCTCCATTCTTTTGAATCACGAGTTGACCCTCTGATAATTCTAGGTAAATCTGATCGCTTGAACTACTTTTTTTCTTAAATGCATTTACTTTTTTGAACCCAACAACTAATACAATCACACCTATAACACTACCCAAGACAAACAGTAACTCATATCTAAAAACATATTCAACCATAGACATGGATGTAACAGGGAGCAGCATGTCTTTAGTTAGTTGAGCTGGAATGATTCATAAATTTCGAGCATCCATGGTACTTTTCCGACCAACCAACAACCATTGTTTAAGCTGCTCGTTATAAAAAGCAGTGACACTGTTTATGTTGGGAAAGTGAGCCTTGCTTAATTCTAGTATCTCAAAGGTCTCCAGATCTATAAATAAACGATCTTGAAAATGCGCCAAATGTAATTCTGGATCGATTGAATATCCTTTATGGTGCCTAAAACTGATGCCATATAAATTAATGTCATCAGAAAAAATATGCCTTGCCCGCTTCATCCATGTTTTTGACAGTAAGTTGAAGGTGTACAGGTCAATTTGCCTTAGACCTTTATCTCGAAATCTAGAGTTGACCCCGCCATTATTACTGTACAATAACTCTGGCTTATCCGGATATCGCCACAAATAATTAGCGCCACTTTCCGGAGGGTTAGTTCCCTTCGATTCAACCTTAAGCCACTCTCGGAGATCAAAGGAATACTGTAAAAGGAAGTCTTTATGCTCCCAAAGCCCATATCCACCAAAGGCAAAAATACCTAAGCTATCGGTGTACACAGTCCCTGCGCCAAACATAAAATCTCGAACCCGTGAACGATCTATTCGTACCAACTCACCTGTAACCATGGAATACTCAAACACATGACCGATTGCTGCTTCCCACATGATAATGGTTTGCTCTTCTGGAAGTACCATCATTTGAGCGCTGAATTCCTCACCTTGGTTGTACAAGGTATCAATGCGAACTAGGGATAATGAATCTCCACGAAAAATAAATCGCTCTAAAAAACCATTCGTCATGAAATAGGTATAGAGCTCATTACTTTCGGCATCATAACTTAAAATGGTATTCTGCAAGTCATTAAGTGTAAGATCATTCCTTTTAATTATGTAGCTATTACGACCACCTATGCTTTCTTTAACCACTTCGATCTGTTCTCCGATCTGTAGCGAAGTTAGGCGGTCCTCAAGATTAGTTGCTGTAAAACTAGCTTGCAAAGAACCACTAAGAATGATGATGGACAACAGAATAAAACAAAGCAATGCCACTTGTTTAGGTAATGCTTTCCTATTTGGACGCAACTCGTACATATTTATTTGGCTCATATACTTATTTTCTCGCACCAACTCGGAATTGTACTACTTTATTTAAACTCAAAGTTTAAACTCAAACTATTTCCAAGTTTCTACTTAAACTCAAACTATTTTAGTCAAAAAATTTACTTTTAGAAACTAAATAGCAACTATTTTTAACACTGAAATAACTGCCAACTAATTTCCAAAACCGTAAATAGAGTAATTTATTACCCCTAATTCTTTACTTTAGTGCGAACGCATTAAACAGCCCTATTGGACACAACTAGCCATCACCAAACCTTACATAGCTTCCAGTGGTCATTCATTGAGAAAGTAGGAAAGGTAATTTTCCAACTTGCTCAGATTGCTCTGTTAACTCGTTTTCTAAGCAAAGACGATTTTGGATTGGTAGCTCTTGCCTTGGTGAGTATTGAATTCTCATTTCTTTTTGTAGACGCCGGTTTAAATGCCGCAATCCTGCACATTCAACATGCCACAGACAAAGCGCTGAGTAGCGTATACTGGTTAAATATTACCCTATCTCTTATTTTATTTGGAGCCCTATGGACTGCAAGCCCATGGATCGCTATGTTCTATGAAGAACCTGCACTCGAACGTATTCTTCCAATCTTAGGTGCAAATATTATCTTTTTGGCCATCGGCCGTCAGCATAAAACCTACCTTCAAAAACAGTTTTTATTTAAACCTATTGCTCTTGTCGAGATAAGCGCCTACATAACCTCATTGTTACTGGCCATCTACCTTGCACTTGAAGGCTATGGCCTGTTTAGTTTGGTATACTCAGCCCTATTGGCCTCTCTCATTGCTAACCTGTGCTATCTTTTTTTACGGCTAAAGCAGAACCCCATTCATCTACATTTTAGTTGGTCAGAAGTAAAACCCTTTGTAGACATAGGCAAATACCAAATGGGTAGTCGTTTGCTCGATTTTGTCTCCAAAGAAACGGATGTACTTATCATAGGTAAGATCCTTGGTATGGAGGTATTAGGCCTTTACAGCCTTACCAAACAATTAGTTCTGCGTTTATTCAATGTGGTCAATCCTATCATTACCAATGTACTAAGCCCTTGGCTTGCCTCTCTGCAACAAGAGCCAGAAAAACAAAAAACGACCTATCTGCTTATAACACGTTACCTAGCGTACTTAAACTTTCCTCTCTATTTAGTCTTTGCTATTGGATCATATGAAATACTATATGTGATATACGGGCCAAGCTATACATCAGGATCTCTGCTACTTTTCACCTTATCCATCTACTTTGGTATTCTTTCGATCACCAATCCAGTGGGTAGTTTACAAATAGCCACAGGACGTACCGACATAGGTTTTTATTGGACCTTATTTCGTGCATCGATCACGCCTGCCGCGCTACTTATTGGCATCTCTCTAGGCGGTATACAAGGAGTGGCTTATAGTTTGTTACTTTTAGCTTTTGGCTTATTATATCCTCTATGGCTTGTCCAAATAAGAGTTATGATTGGCGTATCCTTCGTTCACTACCTCAAAGAATTTTATCGCCCCCTGCTAAGTTTTTTAACCCTTGCTTTTGGGGTACATTTCGGACTTAAACCCATATTCGAGGCACCTAATTTCATCGCTATAACCCTAAGTCTTATCCTAGCCTTAACCCTACAAATAGGACTTATATACCTCTACGACTCCAAAACCTTCTCGCACCTCTACTCGCTTTTACAAAAAACCCTTAATAGAAATTAAACCAAGTTCCGTGGCCACACCATTTTATGTACACCTCAGCGAAGCCACCACTCACGACAATAACTTAGATCGTCTATATTTTTCGGGATTTGTATTCACTCAGCATCAGGATACTACCGATGAACTATCTATCGTAACAAAGGCCTTCGATAACTTTGAGGCACACGCCCCCCTGCACTTGAGAGGTAGCTACGCAGGAGTCTACTGGTCACCCAAAGCAAGCCAATGGACTCTATTTAGCGACCCATTAGGCACGAAACCATTATATTACGCCCAGCTTTCTAATGGTTGGCATATTTCAAATAACTACGATCTACTCGCCCAAAAAATTAAAGCCATTCAACCCTTAAGTTGGTCCGCGTTAGGTTTTTATCAGCTATTGAGCTACGGATTTGTGCTCGAATCGGACACCTTATTTAATCCTATTAAGCGATTACCCATTGGCTACACGGCCACCATTGCTAGCCAAACAAATGAACAAAAAATAGCGTCTAGAGCAACCCTAGAGCTCCACAAATGCTATTCCTTACCCGCTATCAGTTCAACTCTCTCTCTGGATGATGCTGCTGCTCAGGTGGATCTATTATTTCGGGCGGCCATAAAAAGGGCATTCGATCGGGACGCCGAAAAGGCAAAAACTTCCCTGGTTTCATTAAGCGGCGGGCTTGATTCCCGAATGACAAGTTGGGTAGCACATGAAATGGGTTATACAAATCAACTCAATCTCTGTTTTGCCCAACAAAACTCCTTAGATCATACCATTGCACAGAACATTGCGCATGACTTAGAACATACATGGCATTTCATGCCATTAGATGGAGGAGATATGCTTCGAGATGTAGATGAAGTCACTCAACACACAGGCGGGAATGTCGTGTATTATGGTCAGGCTCATACTCGACGGATTTTGCAGGAAATCGTCGCTAAAAATTCAAGTACTACTCTGGGAATGCTCCATACAGGTATGCTAGGAGACGTGGTTATTGGGAGTTATCTACAGACCCCAAACAATCCAACTCATTTCTCTGCATTAAGTGGGGCAAGTTCATTGCGTTTTTCCAACCAATTAGTGGATCATGGATTCAAACCCAATTACGGAAACTTAGAGCACCATAAAATTATGCTGAGAGGACTTTATGGAATGAATATGGGCCTTATGTCTGTGTATGCGGTAACCGAAAGTTACTCGCCATTTTATGATGTTGATTTGTTCAATTTCTGCCTACAACTCCCGGTCGAACTACGCGCTCAACACAAATTATACATCCATTGGATTACCCAATATTACCCAGAGGCGTCGAACTATATCTGGGAACGAACCCGAACAAAAATAACCGCCAAATCTATTCAGATAGGCTCAAAATCACTCCCTCTGCGAACTTGGCTTTGGAAATTATTGGAAAGAATACAATTCGGTCAACCCACCCGGAACCCTAGATTTATGACTCCACTGGATTATTGGTTTGCCACTGAAGCCCAATTACTCTCTTTTTTGGATGGCTATTTCAATCGGTATCTAGACCTAATCGATGAAACAGAAATGAGAGAACATATTCATGAGCTGTATACACATGGAAATGGCAAAGAAAAAGTACAAGCCCTTTCCGTCATTGCAGCTGCCAAACGCTATTTAACCTAACATTCATCCTCTATGAACATAGAAGTTTGCTGCAATAGTGTATACTCGGTTCAAATCGCCGAACAATTAGGTGCTTCACGTGTGGAGCTTTGTCAAAATCTATTACAAGATGGTTTAACCCCTAGGTTGGAGCTATTACAAGAAGTTTGTGAATCACATGCCATCCCCATTCACGTACTCATTCGGCCTAGAGTAGGAGATTTTTTTTATTCTACTTCTGATCTAAAACGAATAGATGAGGCGATACATCAAGCCCTTAAATTTCCTATAGCAGGAATTGTGGTAGGCCATATGAATAGGAAAAAAGGGGTTGACCCAGCCCTTCTACGCCATTGGCGAACCGTAACTCAGGGTCTAGAACTCACCTTTCATAGAGCATTCGATCAGGTATCAAAGCCATTCAATGTATTGGAAGATCTAGTAGAAGCGGGCTTTAACCGAATATTGAGCTCGGGGCAACAACCCACTGCTGCTTTAGGAATTGATCTGCTTCGAGATCTACAAAAAGTAGCAGGTACTTCACTAGAAGTAATGCCCGGAGGTGGTATAAACGATACTAATGCGCCTTTTTTCTTAGATGCAGGCTTTAATAGTATTCACTTATCAGCAAAATCTGCTACACATCCTGCTCACTTAGAACCAATAATTGATTCAAACATACTAAAAAACGTCATCACTCTAAGTTCAAAATGATAACATCTTTGATATTGAAATTGACAAAAATTTAGTCATATTATCAAGTATTAAACTACAATAGCTTATATGACAAAAGTAGATTCCCTATTTAACCTTTTTTTTAATGACCGACTCAAACAACACCTCGAATCCTGGGTCATTATTATCGCTTCTGCTGGTTTTGTTGTTCACCTGAGTCTCATTTTATTAGTAAATACTCTAGGTATAGTAGAACTTGTCGGCTTTGAAGATTATTTAGCCAACCCCATTTCGGCGGTTTATACTCCATTTTCATTCATCCTCATCTACGAAGTATATCTTCTTATTTATTATTTACCTCGGTCCTTTGCTATTTCAATCGGGAAACAATTTGAAATTATTTCTTTAATACTTATACGTCGGGTTTTTAAAGATATTTCAAAAATTAATGTGCAGAGTGAAGTACTATTTCAAGCTGCAAACCTCCCCCTGTTGTATGATATACTTGGTATTCTAGTGTTATTTACCCTCATATTTTTCTATCGATATTTCCTCATTAAACGAAAAGTACATCAGGCTTCAGAATCTCTTAGCCAGTTTAAAAGCTATAAAAAGTTACTCTGTTTATTGTTGGTACCTGTATTTATTGGATTAGCTAGTGTTAGCTTTTTTAAGTGGTCTTTAGATATCTACCATATACTTATAGACGGGCAGCAAAAACTAATGGACTTTAACACGGTATTTTATCACGATTTCTTCGACATATTAATCATTGTCGATGTACTCATTTTAGTAGCTTCACTTAAATTCACCGATCGTTATAGTCTCATTATCCGAAATACTGGATTTGTCATTACCACTGTACTACTGCGTGTATCCTTTAACTATGTAGGCCTTGAAAATGTGGTATTAATGGTCGGAGCCGTTCTTTTTGGGGTTGCTATACTGGGCGTACAACTACTCTACGATAAAATTGATTTAGGCGATAGCACCAAAGAAAGTTATGGGTATATGTAAATTGAAAAAAATTTAATAATCTGCTTTTTTAGGAAGCTTTTTTTCCACTTGTAGTTCTGATTCTAAGCCAAAATCACCTTGCTGTTCCATCCATGATTGGAGTTCTGATTTTAGTTCAACTACAATATCACTCACTCCTTTTTTGTTAATAATATTATTAAGTTCATATGGATCTTTTTCTAGATCATATAATTCTTCAGGTGGTCTTTTTTGCAAATGTATAACTCTTTTTGCAGCAAAATCATCCGTTAGTGCTTTCTTCTTCCATGACTTGAAAACTTCACTAGCATTTTCTTCATTGTAATCCCAACCATTAGTAGGTATACAGGTAAACTTACCTTCAGAATATAAATTTTGAATGTATTTATACCTTTTATTCCTGATTGAACGAATTGGATAAGTCTCTCCAGACCAAATACCTCTATTTGTATGTGTACCATATATGTACTTATGATGAGTCAACTTTTCATTTAGTAGTACACTTTTAAAACTCTTCCCATCTAAATAGCCTGGGACTTGACCTCCAGCAATATCAATAAGAGTAGGTACAAAATCAGCAAAACTAATCATTGCATTAGTTTTGGTACCTGGATTAATTTTATTTGGCCAACGAACCAAAAAAGGAACATTTAAGCCCGCCTCATAGCATGTCCATTTAGCAAATAATTCAAATCCATTATCACTTGCAAAGAATACAATTGTATTAGATGTTAGATTATGTTTGTCAAGTAAATCAAGAATTACCCCAACTTCCTTATCGTGAATATCAATATCAGCATAATAGTTTGCTAATAATTCCCTAGTCTCTTGAGTGTCTATTTGATAAGGTGGAACAGAAACATCTTTGGGACTATAATTTCCTTTATTATGAGGTCCGTGAGGCTCATTTGACGCAAAAATTAAACAAAATGGAGTATCATTTTTTCCGATAAAGTCATCAATAGAATCTTTATCATCACTCATATACTCAAAAGGATACACATCTAACGGATAGATATGTTTTTTCCCTGATAAACCCACTCTATAGCCTAGTTCATTTAAATAAATGGGTAAAGACAAGACAGACGATTTTGTACTACCATGATTCATATGGACCCCATTTCTGTGAGGATATAAACCAGTATATAATGATGCTCTAGCTGGCGCGCACATGGCTGTTGGAGTGTATGCCCTATGAAATTTTAAACCCTCTTTTGCAATTCTGTCAATATTTGGGGTTTTAACTGCTGAATTACCATAACAACTAACATCATATTTTGAAAGGTCATCGGACAGTATAAATACTATGTTTGTATTATGTATTTTATTTATGCAATTACTTAAAAATATAGAAGCTAAAGCTGCTTTACCAAATTTATTAACAAATTTCTTCCTACTGTAATACTCAGTCATTTCTGTAATTTTTTTGGCTTGATTCTCTTACTACTAATTGAACAGGAACTAAACTAACAATTCCTTGATGTGCTTTATTTTTATTAACGCGAGATAATAAGTTGTCAATTGTATTCTCAGCTAACAGCTCATAGTCAGTATCTACAGAAGATATTTTTGGGAAGTGATTGTCACAAGCAGGTAGATTATCATACCCGCAAATTGCAACATCTTCTGGTATACTAACTCCTTCTCTTCTTGCAGCTTCCATAAAACCAATAGCCATAGCGTCATTAGTCACAAAAATAGCTTCTGGTTTATTTTTACTATTTAATTTATTGTAAGCATAGAATGCGTCTGAGCCCGATTCAATAGAATAATCTCCTTGAAAATTCCAAAGTATTTTTTTTTGTGCTACATGTTTAATGAAATCATTAAAACCATTTGTTCTAAATCTTGATTCAGGCATAATCTTTGGACCTTCAATAATGCCAAACTTTTCGAATCCACTTTCATGAAAATGCTTTGCTACTAATGTTGCACCTTGATATGCATCAAATGTTACAGTATCAATGACAGAATTATCGATATTGGAACAAGAAATAATTGGAAAATCTGTTGGAGTAGAAATTAGCAGATGTTCATATTGTTCCTGTTTTAATTTTGGAACGAATACAATTGCTCCGGCAAAGCCTAGAGACTGTAGATCATTAATTAGTTCAAATAAAGCATTCGAATTTGGTATAATACTAAAAAGACTGATTGAGACATTTTTTTTTCTTGCAGCATTCACAAATCCAACACAAAATGAAGAATAAAACTCGCCTATCTTATAATCTGTAATGAGTGCAAAATAAGGTAGTCGAATTTCACGATTTTTATTTCTACTTACTGGTAGTGGATATCCAAGTCTATGTGCACTTGCAAGTATTTTTTTTCTATTTACTTCTGATATTCTACCCTCTGCTCTTAGTGCGCGTGAAATAGTAGAAACAGAGAATCCGGTTTCTTTTGAAATAGTTTCTAATGTGACTTTCATAAAAAATAATTTTTCTTACAAGATCTAAGATCTTTTGACTAGAAAAAATAAATATAAATTGATGTATACAATTAACGTACCTGACCGTTACCAGGATAATTTTTAGCTGGATATGTTGCTTTCGGTAAATTTAAATCTTTAAGTACCGGCTTATTTTTTTCCGAAGTATCAACAAATTTTCGCCATGCATTACGCTTTGCTATAGCACCATTACCAAGTAATTCACTTAAAGCATTCACTAGTTCAGGATTAATATCTGCTATATTATAATTTTCGTGAGGGTCTTTTACATGGTCAAATAACATAACATTTAGTACACTATCACTTTGATTAACAAATTCTGAATAAGTATATCGATCTGTACGTATAGTATCACCATAATGATATCTACTAAATACTGCTTTTTTCCATTCTTGATCAGGATTTTGCATTAATGATACTAAACTTGTCCCATGTAGACTGAATACAGATCCATCATTATCAATAGTAGGTTTCGGCCTTTCTAAACCAGCTAAATCACTGAATGTTGGATATAAATCTACAAATTCTACTAGAGCATTAGCTTTTTTTCCACCCTTAATATCAGGATCACGAATAATTAAAGGTGATTGAATAGAAGTGTTATAATTTGAGTGTTTACACCATAAATTATGTTCGGCCAAATTCCAACCGTGGTCACCAATTAATGCAATTGTAGTTTGATCATAAAGTGATACCCCTTTGTTGTTGTACGTTTTTTTCAATTTATCCACTAATCTACCTATCTGAGCATCAACGTAACTTGTGCATGCATAATATCCACGAATTAATTGTTTGGCATATTCATCAGTAACATAATTCTGAGATTCATCACTGAATTCTACCCCAGTGTAATTTCGTAACTCACCAAAATTATGTATAGATTCATCAGGTGCATTTACTGGATTTGTAAAATTTGGTGGCAATTCAATTTCTTCTTCAGGATACATATCCCAATATTTTTTTGGACAATTGAACGGTAGATGAGGTCTAGCATAACCAACAGCATAAAAGAAATTATCTTCTTTTAAATCCACTACCTTATCCATAACATATTTTGTAGTTCTACCATCTACATAATAGTCATCATCTTTTTCCTCTGTTCCTATCTCAAATGCAGGTATATCACGCCAATTCTCACCTGGTAATTTCACTAAATCATCCCAAGCCTCTTTATCATCATCAACATTATGATATACTTTCCCAATTGATAATGTTTTATAACCATTATTTTTAAAATGCTGTGGCATAGTTACACTATTTCCAGGATTATTAAGTCCGGCAGGTTCAGTAAAATCATAGTGTGATGCGGTAGCTTCAAGATTTAGTCTTGAGTAATAAGCCCAATGTCGTCCATATGGTTGGTTTGGTAATTTATAAGGTCTTGAGCCTGTCAACAAACTGAGCCTAGATGCTCCGCAAACTGGCACTGAACAATAGGCTCTTTCAAATACAGTACCATCCTTAGCTAATAGATCAATATTTGGGGTTTGAATTAAATTATTCCCATGTAGCTGTAATGACTCTCTGTAAGCCCCAAGTTGGGGTCGTAAATCATCGACTATAATAAATATTATATTCTTTTTTTTATCATCATTACCCAGATAGAATAAAGCTGGTATCGCGCTTGCTGTCAAACCTAAGGCGCCGCACTTCATTAAAAAATTTCGGCGATTTAAACCCATAGTAAAAAATTAAATTTTGATTTGATTCATAGTAATAAATGTTAGTCATAAAACAAATAATATGAGCAAAATAAATGCAATTCAGAAGGAAATTTTGCTCAGCTACTATTTTTTGTCTACCTATTTACCTACATTAGAATAACATCGGTTTTATTACATTTTAAGGATTAAATTAACAAACAAGTCTAGGTATTAAACGGCTTAAAATAACCAAATATAAATGTTTTTAGGAATTGATCTTGGTAGCTCTTCTATTAAATTATCATTGTATGATCCAATAAAAGGTCAGACAGTAGGGTCTATATCTCATCCTAAAATTGAGATGAAAATCGCATCTCCAAAGTCAGGATGGGCTGAACAAAATCCTGATGATTGGTGGGAAAAGTTTTTGGAAGCTTATGAAATTTTAATCAAGCAAAAAACTATTGACACCAAACTTATCTTAGGCATTGGCATATCATATCAAATGCATGGATTGGTTGTTGTAGATGAAATGAAAAAATTATTAAGGCCTTCCATAATATGGTGTGATAGTCGAGCTGTTGACTTAGGTGAAAAAGCTTTTAGATCAATAGGACAAAATTATTGCTTAACTCACCTTTTGAATTCACCAGGTAATTTTACCGCCTCAAAATTAGCTTGGGTAAAAACTAACGAACCTGAAATTTTTGATCAGATATATAAAATAATGTTGCCTGGCGATTATTTTGTCATGAAACTAACTGGTGAAATCACTACAACAAAATCAGGACTCTCGGAAGGTATTTTCTGGGATTATGAAAATGAATGTATTAGTGAAGAAGTATTAAATGTATACGATATCTCTAAGGAGCTAATTCCTGAAATAGTACCTTCAATAGGTAGCGCTTTAAAAGTTCAAAAGGTACTTGCGACAAAACTTGGATTGAATGAAGATGTTAAAATTACCTACAGAGCAGGTGACCAACCTAACAATGCATTCTCACTTAATGTACTCAATGAAGGTGAGATAGCAGCAACAGCTGGTACTTCAGGAGTAATCTATGCTGTCTCAAATAAAAAAACATATGATATTAAATCTCGCATAAATACTTTTGTACATGTAAATGACGCTCAAAATAAACCTTCAAACGGTGTTTTAATCTGTGTGAATGGAACTGGTATATTGTATAGTTGGCTTAAAAAATTACTTAATACTAAGAATCTACATATTGATTATGCTGAAATGAATGAGATGGTAAAATCTGTACCCGTTGGTGCTGAAGGTTTGTTATGCCTCCCATTCGGAAATGGGTCGGAAAGAATTTTTGAAAACAAATTAATCGGGTCCCACCTTCTAAATTTAGATTTTAACAAACATGAAACTGGGCATATGCTAAGAGCAGCTGTAGAAGGAATTATATATGCTCTTAATCTAGGATTTGAAATGCTATCAGATCTAAACATAAATAGAAATACAATTAGAGCAGGCAACGCAAACTTATTTCTAAGTGATATTTTCAAATCTATATTTGCAAATGTCACAGACACCCCGTTAGAAATATTCAATACAGATGGAGCTAATGGTGCAGCACGAGGTGCAGCATTAGGCTTTGGGATTTTTGAAACGATGGAAGAGGCTTTTGATGACTTACAATTACTAGAAGTAATAGAACCAAACTCTGAGCTTTGCACTATTTATAAAGAATCATTTGAAGGATGGAAAGAAACCATTTCAAAACATTCATTTATTGATAATTAACCATAACAAACACCATACTATATTATGAGGCCAATAATAGGAGATCGCGAATATTTTGAGGGTATTTCTAAAATTAAATATGAAGGTAAAGACACAGATAATCCATTAGCGTATAGGTTTTATGATAAAAATCGGGTGGTAGCTGGCAAAACAATGCAAGAACATTTCAAATTTGCTGTTGCATATTGGCATACACTTACCGGTGTCGGTAGTGATCCATTTGGTATTGGTACCAAAACATTTCCATGGCTAAAGGAAGAAGACCCTTATAAAAGAGCGACAGATAAGATGGATGCTGCATTTGAATTTATCACAAAATTAGACTTGTCTTATTATTGCTTTCATGATGTGGATTTAATTGATGAAGGTGGAAGCTTAGAAGAATTTAGTAAACGACTAGATTTTATAACTGACTACGCAAAAAAGAAACAAGACATTACAGGTGTTAAGTTACTATGGGGAACAGCAAATCTTTTTTCACATCCAAGATACATGAATGGCGCATCTACAAATCCTGACTTTAATGTAGTTGCTTTTGCTGGTGCACAAGTAAAAAATGCACTAGATGCAACAATTAAGTTAGGTGGTGAAAATTATGTCTTTTGGGGTGGCAGAGAAGGCTACATGTCGCTGCTTAATACAAATATGAAACGAGAGCTAGATCATTTAGCAACTTTTTTACATGTGTGTAAAGATTATGCTCGAAAAAATGGCTTTGAGGGTACATTCTTTATTGAACCTAAACCTATGGAGCCAACAAAACACCAGTACGATTTCGACGCTTCAACAGTTATAGGGTTTCTTCAAAAATATGATTTAATCGATGATTTTAAGCTAAATATAGAAGTTAATCATGCAACTCTTGCCTTACATACCTTTGAGCATGAATTACAAGTTGCGGCAAATCATGGATTACTAGGTAGTATTGATGCTAACCGCGGTGACTATCAGAATGGTTGGGATACAGATCAATTTCCTGTTGACTTATTTGAGATAACTCAAGCTATGCTCGTCTTGTTACAATCTGGAGGACTTAAAGGTGGTGGAATTAATTTTGATGCAAAACTACGTCGAAATTCAACTGACCTTGAAGACTTATTCTATGCGCATATTGGCGGTATAGATGTTTTCGCAAGATCTTTACTTGTTGCCAATGATATACTTGAAAATTCTGAGTTTGTGAACCTTAGAAAAATGCGGTATTACTCTTTCGACACTGGTAGTGGAAAGGAATTTGAGGAAGGTAAGTTCAAACTCGAAGACCTTTTCCAACATGCCTTACAAAATCAAAACATACAACCCATAAGTGGTAAACAAGAGTTGTTAGAAAATCTTATCAATAAATTCATTTAATTTTCTAAATGAAAAAAGCTAGATATTTATTTCCAAATGACTACATGGCAGATCCTTCTGCGCATGTTTTTAATGAGAAATTGTATATATATCCTTCTCATGATTGGGACAGTAATGTGGTAGAAAATGATAAAGGTGATCATTTCAATATGAAAGATTATCATGCGTTTTCAATGGATGACATTAATGGACCTATTAAAAATCACGGTAAAATTCTAGATTTAAAGGATATACAATGGGCTTCAAAACAACTTTGGGATTCAGATGTTGCTTTTAAAAACAATACCTATTATCTGTATTTTAGTGCAAAAGATAGAGATGGGATTTTTCGAATTGGGATCGCAACATCTAAAGATCCTGTTGGGCCATTCATTCCATCACCCGATCCTGTACCTGGAAGTTTTAGTATTGATCCATGTTTATTTGAGGATGACAATAATTTTTACATGTATTTTGGCGGTTTGTGGGGTGGGCAACTAGAAAAATATCGAAATAATATTTATAACAATAACAACGAACTTCCTGGAAATAGTTCTCCTGCTTTAGGCCCCAAAATCGCAAAAATGCGCGATGATATGTCAGGTTTTGCAGAAACACCAAAAGATATTCTAATTATTGATCAAAATGGTGAATCAATTACTCAAGGAGATACAGATAGAAGGTTTTTTGAAGCATCATGGATGCATAAGTATAAGAATAAATATTATTTCTCATACTCGACAGGGGATACTCATAAAATCTGTTATGCAACTGGAGATAATCCCTATGGTCCTTTTGTATTCCAAGGTATAATATTGACACCTGTTATTGGTTGGACTACTCACCACAGTATCCTTGAGTTTAAAAATAAATGGTATTTATTCCATCATGACTGCTTACCCTCCAATGGTATAACTTGGTTAAGAAGCATGAAAGTAATTGAATTAGAGTATAACTATGATGGTAGTATTAAAACCATTCAAGGGTCCCGTTAATTTGAAAAAGAATAAAAAGAGTCAATCGGTAAAAACTATAAAGAACAAGTTACATGTTGTATTTATAGTATGTATTGTAACACTAGCCTGTGGAGCGAACACAGAAACCAAGAAAACACTTAAAACTTCATTTGATGGTAAATTCCTTTACGGGGCTGCCCTAAATAGTGATCAATTTACTGATAATGACAAGCGTGCTATTCCGATTTTAAAAAATCACTTCAATTCAATTACACCAGAAAATGAAATGAAATGGATGTATTTACAACCATCTCCCGATAGTTTCTATTTCGATCTTTCTGACAAATTTGTTGAATTCGGGATGTCAAATGACATGCATATGGTTGGTCACACTTTAATCTGGCATAATCAAATCCCAGATTGGGTATTTTTTCACAAAGATGGCACTAAACTTTCTCGTGAAGAATTACTGATTAGAATGAAAAACCATATATATAAGGTTGTCGGAAGGTATAAAGGAAAAATTAATGCTTGGGATGTTGTTAATGAAGCTTTGAACGATGATGGTTCTATGCGAAACTCGTTGTGGTACCAAATAATTGGTGAAGACTATGTAGCCCAAGCATTTAAATTTGCCCATGAAGCAGACCCAAATGCTGAATTGTATTATAATGATTATAACCTACATAAAGCATCAAAAGCAGATGGTGCTGTTGAACTTATAGAGGAGATTCAAAATCAAGGTATACGAGTAACTGGAATAGGGATGCAAGGACACTGGGGTCTTGACTACCCAACTGAAGAAGAACTTGAAGAGAGTATTAAAAAATTTAAAGAATTAGGTTACATCGCAATCACTGAATTAGATATTGATGTATTACCAAATCCGTCAGGATATCAAGGTGCCGATCTCAATGTGAATGAGTCATCGAATAATGAATTGAACCCATATAAAAGTTTTTTACCTGACACAATTCAGAATAAACAAATTGTTCAATTTCAGATGCTTCATAAAGTATTTTTAGAACATTCAAATAAGATTAATAGAGTTACTACTTGGGGTGTAACTGACGGGGACTCATGGAAAAATGAATGGCCAGTACCTAATCGAACAAACTATCCTCTTTTATTTGATAGAAACGGTAAAGCTAAACCGATTGTAGATTCAATCATTCAGCTTGTTGAAAGTAACTAACCTAAAATGAATTTATTTATGGCTGAACTAAAGCAATATCTAAGTAAAAAAGAAAAAATTGGTTATGGTCTGGGTGACATGGCTTCCAATCTTTATTTCCAAACGTTTGTTGTCTTCATGCCAATTTTTTACACAGATGTGTTTGGATTAGCACCAGCAGCAATGGGTACTATGATGCTTTTTTCAAGATTTTGGGATGCTGCAAATGATCCGTTAATGGGGATGATCGCCGACCGTACAGACACAAAATGGGGTAAATTTCGCCCTTATATTGCTGGTTTCGCTATACCTATAGGTTTAGCGGGGTTCTTTGCATTTAATACCCCAAATTTTGGTGCATCTGGAAACTTAATCTATGCCTACGTTACCTATATACTGCTTATGATGATGTATACAGGTGTGAATGTACCATATGCTGCTTTAATGGGTGTAATAACACCAAATTCTGCTGAAAGGACTTCAGTTTCTCAGTATAGATTCGCATTTGCTTTCATTGGGCAATTTATAGCAGGCGCTGTAACCTTAGGCTTGGTGGAATACTTTGGTTCTGGTAATGAAGCTATCGGCTGGAGGATGGTGATGGTGCTATATGGCATAGTTGCGGCAGCATTATTATTTGGAACTTTTTCCTTAACGAAAGAACGTGTTTTGCCCAAAGTTAGTAAACAAAATAGAATTAAGGATGATCTAAAGAACCTCATGAAGAATAAACCATGGATTCTAATGGGTCTAGCAACCTTCTTTCAGCTGACTTTTATAGTTATGAGGGGTTCATCTACTACTTATTATTTTAGATATTTTGTGGGTAATCAAGAACTCAATTTATTGGGTATGAATATCGATTTAGGTTACGCACTTTTTACTTCATCGTTTATCGGTGTGGGTACTGTTGCAACGTTTATAGGAGCTTTATTAACTAGTCGAATCAATAAATATATTTCAAAAAAAACTATCTATTCTCGATTTCTAATTATGAGCGCAATTTGCTCGTTACTATTTTATTTTCTTGCCCCTGAGAATATCATCCTGATTTACACATTAAATGCCCTGGTCTCTTTTTTCTTTGGTGCTGTTTCTGTAACACAATGGGCAATGTATACTGATACTGCTGACTATGGTGAATGGAAATTTGGAAGTAGATCTACTGCTTTAATCATGGCTGCTTCACTATTTGCATTAAAAATGGGACTGACTGCTGGAGGAACCATAGTTGGTTGGGTTCTGGAGGGGTATGGCTTCGTTGCCAATGAAATTCAGACTGAATCAACATTACTTGGTATAAAAATGTTGATGAGTGTTTTTCCTGCATTATTCGGAATAATTGGTGGTTTTCTAGTCTTATTTTATCCAATTACAGATGAAAAAATGGTAGAAATTGAACTAGATTTGAAAAATAAAGGATAAATAAATGAAACTTGATCGCATAAAGTATGCTATAATGGTCACTTTATTGGTATCAGTAGCTACACATTATCACAACGAGAAATCATTATATAAAGCATATGAAGATGCATTCTTCATTGGTACAGCTTTAAATCGTGCACAAATTTTATCCGTTGAGAATTCACATTTAGCAGACACCGTCCGAGCAGATCGTAGAGGTTATTACATAGCCAATACAATTGTACCAGATAAAGAAGGTTTACAACTAGCTCTAGAGCATTTTAATGCATTTACACCAGAAAATGTAATGAAGTGGGAAGAAATTCATCCAGAACATGGTGTGTATAATTTTACAACTGCTGATCAGTTTGTAGAATTAGCAAATGACCATAATAAATTTATAATTGCCCATACACTAATATGGCACCACCAAACACCAAACTGGGTATTTGAAGATGATGATGGTAATTCTGTGAGTAGAGAAGTATTACTAAAAAGAATGCAAGAACACATTCATACCGTTGTAGGCAGATATAAAGGAAAGATTGATGCTTGGGATGTTGTAAATGAGGCCTTCAATGAAGATGGAAGCTATAGAGAATCAAGATGGTATCAAATAATCGGTGAAGATTACATAGCAAAGGCATTTCAATATGCAAGAGAAGCGGACAGTGAAGCTCATTTATATTATAATGATTACAATATGGAGAATACCGCAAAAAGAAATGGTATAACCAAGGCCATAAAAAATATGCTTAATGCAGGTATTCCAATCACTGGAATTGGTTCACAAAGTCATTACAAACTTACTAACATGCCCTCAATAAACGATATTGAGAAATCTATTGAAGAGCTTTCCTTACTAGGTATAGATATAATGATTACTGAGCTTGATATAAATGTATTACCTGAAATCAGAGATGACAATGGAACCTTAAATTCGGATACAAATATCTACATAGATGGGCTCCCAAAAAATATTGAAAAAGAATTAACCAACAAATATGAAGAACTTTTTGAATTATATCTCAGCCAAAGAGACATTATTAAAAGAGTGACATTTTGGGGGATATCTGATCATAATTCATGGCTTAATTATTTACCCTCTGAAAGAGTAAACTATCCATTATTATTTGACCGCCAAAATAACCCTAAAGACGCTTTTTTTTCTATCCTTAAACTTGCAGAAAGTGAACTATAAAACTAATCATGAACCTAATGTTACACCAATTATCAGTCTATTTAAAAAGAATTAAATTAGAAAGTCGTGGTCAAATAATTTGGCTTTGCATTTTTTCATTGGCCATATTATGCAAAAATGGTTATGCACAACAAATCATTTTAAATAGTAATGGTGGCTTTGAAAACGCTAATGTTGGTGACTCAACGGATATCAGTGATTGGAGCTTAATCGTTGCTGCGGACTCTGAAGCTGAATTTAGAATAACAGACCAGCATGTTCATGCAGGTGAAAAAGCATTACAGGTCGTAGTTGGTAGTATTGGAGCAAATCAATGGAATATTCAAGCTGTAAATGAACCAATAAAACTGGTGCCAGGGCTAACACATACCTACAAAGTATGGCTAAAAGCCTCATCTAACGGGTCCCTAGCAAATATTACAATTGGAAGGCCAGATTATTCTGGTGAACTAGGTAGAGTAGGTAAAGTCGATATTGGAACTACTTGGACTGAATATAGCTTTGAATTTGAAGTTAATAATAATGACACTGTAGCAAGGGCTCCTATACACTTTAATTTCAGTGAAAATATAGGAGACACAATTTGGATTGATGATTTTAGTATATCGTATCCTAAAATCGTTGGAGAGCCCATTGTACTTGAAGCTGAAAGTGGAATAAAAGGTAGTGAGTGGATTACTGAAACTGATAATGATGATGGGAATACATACATAACTATCTCAACCGACTATAATGAAAGTACCGGAAATGACTCCATTCCTGGAAATAATCGCACTGCTAGCTATGAATTGAATTTTCCTGATACAGGTGCTTATGATATATTTGCCAGAATTTGGGTAGGTGCTGATTCAACTGAAAATGATAGCTGGTTTTTACCAAAAAACTTTGGCCAGTTTAGTCCAAACACAGCTGCATATTGGACAATAGTAGACGATCTTGCTAATGCAGGATTTGATATTCCAGGTTCGATCGTCAGAAGTAAAGGTTATGTAGGACACCAAACATGGAAATGGGTGATTTTAAATAGAAATACATCCGAGTTTTATCAACCTATAATATTAGATAACCCCGATAGCCTAAACAAAATTTTTCAGATTGGTGCGCGTGAAATCGGATTAAAAATAGATAAAATAGCTTTTGGCCTATCTTCTTATTACTACACCGTTGATAACTTAAACAAGTCTGAAGCTGGCTCATTGGAACCACCCGTCGAACCTAAGGAGCCTATAGCCAAAAATAAAACTAAATGGTTAGGTAATAACTTTAGATCAGTTGCTGACTGGGATAAATACTTTACCTATTACTGGAATCAGATTGTGCCTGGAAATGCAGGAAAATGGGGAAGTATCGAAAGGGTTCGAGATGTCATGAATTGGACATATTTAGACCAAGGGTACAACTTTGCTAAGGAAAATGGATATCCTTTCAGATTTCATGTACTTATTTGGGGAAATCAACAACCTAACTGGATTAATAATCTAAGCTCAGAAGAACAGTTAGTGGAGATTGAAGAATGGATGGAGGCAGTTGCTGAACGATATCCGGATATCGATTATCTTGAAGTAGTAAATGAATCTTTGGCTGGTCATAATCGTCCTAATGGTACAGAAGGTCCTGCAAATTATATCGATGCATTGGGCGGTACTGGCGAAACCGGATATGACTGGATAATTACCGCATTTGAGATGGCCAGAAAACACTTTCCAACTACTCCACTTATGATAAATGATTATGGTATCATGGGTAATCCTACAGCGGCTGATAGCTATATTAAAATAATAAAATTACTTCAAAATAGAGGTCTAATAGATGCTATAGGGGTTCAAGCTCACGCTTTTAGTACCCGAGGCTCAGCCACAAGCATGAAAAATATTTTAAATAAGTTAGCTGACACTGGTCTACCTATACAAGCAACTGAAATGGATATTGATGGTCTTCCCGGAAGTTCAAATAGTGCTTCTGATGAAAAACAATTAGAAGATATACAGCGTATTTTTCCAGTATTCTGGGAACACCCATCTGTAATGGGAGTAACATTTTGGGGGTGGCAGAGAGGAATGTGGAGAGATGAATTTGATGCTTATTTAATGAGGAGTAATGGAGAAGAAAGGCCTGCTTTGCAGTGGTTACGTGCTTACGTAGATACTGCAAATGTTACGTATAATGTTAGTAATGAAATTATTGAACAAATTCCTGTTGGGTATAGTCTGTCACAAAATTATCCAAATCCATTTAATCCCTCAACGTATATCAATTTTACCATACCTAATAATACTCATGTACGTATAACTGTATATGATATTACAGGAAGAGTCGTACAACGACTATTAAATGAAACAAAGGTAGCAGGTAATCATAATATATACTTTAACGCAGACGCATTATCTAGTGGCGTTTACTTTTATGAAATGCAAACAGATGCATTTCATGAAGTAAAAAAAATGAGTTTAATTAAATAGATCTTTACTCAGTCTTTCAGTGAAAAATCAAATAAACTGAAAACATAATTCATTAAAGTAACTTCAAATAGATCTTTACTACGTTTATTTGTTTCAACTCTAATTTTATACTGTCTAAAAGAAGCGTACATTTTTTTGAGCAAATTTTGCTCAAATTTTGAGCCTTATTTGGCACAATTTATTTGGATATTTGCCCATAATATCTATATTGATAATAGACTATAAAAAAGCCCTTTTTCACACTTTAGCTAACCAAAATAAGTGAATAAAAATAATGTATGCACTTAAGACATCCTTACTCTATTTACTGTTAACAGTTCTATCTGCAACTTGCCTAAAAGCCCAAGGTCAATCCCAAAATAATCGATTTGGTAATGTTAGTGGTATTGTTTCAGAATCCATTGATGGAGAAACACTAATTGGTGTCAACTTATTAATCAAAGGCACAAGTTTAGGAACTTCGACAGATGAGTACGGTGAGTACATCATTCGCCGTATACCTGTAGGTGAGCAAATATTAATCGTAAGTTACATTGGGTATGAGTCTATTGAGAGGACTATTAACGTTATAAGTGAGGAAAATACTGTTATTAACTTTACGCTTAAACCTCAAACACTTGAAGGACAGGAAGTTGTAGTAAGTTCACAAGCTTCTGGTCAAAAAAGTGCTATAAATGAACAAATTAATTCTCGTACAATCAAAAACGTTGTTTCAGCAGAAAAAATTCGAGAATTACCCGATGCCAGTGCTGCAACAGCAATAAGTAGACTCCCAGGTGTTTCACTTGAGGGTGGTGATAAAATTGTATTGAGAGGCATTAAAGCTTCAATGAATGCAATTACTGTAAATGGAATTCAGTTACCATCAACCTCTATGAATGATAGAGCTACAAATTTGGGATTTATATCATCAAATATGTTAGCCGGTATTGATGTTACAAAAGCTATAACACCAGATATGGACGCAAATGCAATCGGTGGTACAGTTAATTTAAGGCTGCAAGAAGCACCAGAGGATTTACGCTTCGATTTTTTAATGGAAGGAAGCTATAATACTCAAGATGAAACTGCAGATAATTATCAAATTTGGGGCAGTGTAAGTAATAGATTTTTAAAGAATAAACTTGGTGTTTTTGTTCAATTAAATGCAAATAGAAGTAATGGAGGTGGGGATTACTCACAAGCTGGATATAGCATACAGAACGTTACAGACGAAGTACTACCCTATGGTGAAGCAGTGTATGCAATGAATAGCTTTGTATATGGTGATCAAGTTCGTATAACTGAACAAACTGGTGGAAATTTAATTCTAGATTTTAAATTATCGAATACCAAAATAGCTCTGCAAAATACATATGCTACTACAAATAACAATTATTCAGGACATTTGGATAGACTGTTACTTGCCGTTGGAGAACGTCGATTCGATACCGATAGAGATATTAGCAGTAAAGAATTATTAATAAATGCCTTGCAAATCGAGAATGATCTTGACTTTATGAAAGTCAATTTCAGCTTATCAAGTGCTAGAAGTAAAAAAGATACCGATTTACGATATGGACAAAATAATAGCTTTGATTTCCAAAACGGAACCATATCACCATTTTTAACAAATTTTCCTGTTAATGAAAGACTATTATTAACACCAGAAGATATTTATCAATTAGAATTCAATTCAGAATACTTGGAGTCTGATATTACACCAACACGAGGTGAACGCCAATGGCAAGAATTTTCAGAATGGCAAAAAGTAGCCAAATTAGATTTAACCTTTCCAATAGGCATAACAAATAATATAACTGGTGAATTTAAAACGGGGGGGCTATATAAAACCTCTGAAAGAGAAAATGGGCAAGACAGAATAACTGCACGGATTGCTGAGAATCCAACTCTCTCAAACAGTCTAGCTGAAGAATGGATGAGAGAGCGTGGCATGGATCCTACAAGGCCGCCATTATTTTCAGACTTTAAGAATTATGAGTATGGCGATGGAAGAGGTTCAAACTATTTAGGTGGCGATTACATAATGAGCCAAGTAATAGATACAGAATTAATGGACCAATATGTTCGCTTAGCAAGTGGAAATGGGATAGATGGATGGGGTTTTCATAAAGCAGATACAAGAAAAAATGATTACATAGGTACAGAGACTATTTCTGCTTTCTATGGAATGATAGATTTTAATCTATGGAATAAATTTCGTGTTCTGGGTGGTATACGATATGAAAATTTACATTCTGATTATGATGCAAATATGACACTTACTACTCATCCAATTGATGGTAATGCCCGTATTCCAAATGAAGAGTTTGACACACCTGAAGTACAATTTGTTGCAGATTCATTGACTAGTATAGATAAAAATATCGATCACTGGTTCCCAAATGTGCAACTTCAGTACAAAATTAACGCCAATATTGACCTCAGGTTAGCATACACCAAGTCGCTCTCAAGGCCAGACTACAACGCTATTGTCCCAAGTGTCTACTCAGCTTCTTCAGAATCAGGTAGAGCAGGAAATCCAAATTTAAAACCAGCAGTATCTGATAACTTTGACGCTTATTTATCTTTTTACAATAATCAGATTGGGTTATTTACAATTGGTGCATTCTACAAAGAAATTGAAAATATGTTTTATTCCGAAGCCAGGTTATATGAAAATCTAGATGAGAGTATTATCTATCCATCCTTATCTGAAATGGACAGAATAAACTTTCAAGCTCCAAGTTCAAAAGCTAGCATTACTACCTTTTTTAACAATCCATACCCTGCTCATATTAGAGGTATAGAATTAGACTGGCAATCACACTTATGGTACTTACCAAAACTGTGGAGTAATATTGTTTTAAGTATAAACTATACTCGTTCATTTTCTGAAATGGACTATGCACAAACAAATTATAAACAAGAACAAGATTGTAGCGGGCGATTTTGTATACCAATAGCAGTCCCATTTGATACATTAAGAACTGCGCGTTTAATCCAACAAGGTAATCATTTAGTTAATATGTCGATTGGCTATGACTATAAAGGCTTTTCCGGACGTGTTTCTTATCGTATGCAGGGTAATGTAATTACTAGGGTAGCTAATCGCCCAGAAGCAGATTTATTTAGTGGGAATAGTCATGATTGGGATTTAACAATTAGACAGAAAATGCCCCTTGATGGATTAAGCTTATTTCTAAACGCTATGAATATTGGTTATTTACCAAATAAAAATTATCAAAGATTCAAGCGTGATCCTGAAGGACAGGTATTAAATAACTTAACACGAACTTCTTATTATGCTAGGCGATTTCAAATTGGCCTAAGATATAGTTTTTAATTTATTTAAAATAAAAATTGTTCGTCTATACAGAAATTAATTCGTTAAAAAATAAATAATAGAGAAATAATAGGAGAAATAACTATGAAAAAAATACTGCTACTAACAATAACAGTAATCTTGAGCTATTCAAGTGCGTTTGCTCAGATGGGTTATGACCCATTTGTATCTGAAGTCCGCGGTGACACACTGCTTGTTAAGGATTACTACGATATGGAATCACAGCCAAACTCACTCGTAAATGTTATTCAGTCTGATACTACTGATGTACCTACTGGTAGAGTGTATGAGCTAAAAAGATCTGGATGGTATCCACTATTAAATCCAGTCACAAATAATGGACGTCCAATGACTATCGCTGGTCAGGCTTCTAAAAGTATAGTCCAAACCAAAGATGCAAACACAGATGGATATCCTGCTGTAATATCAGGGATGTTTGTTGATGCTGATCAAAAAGCCAACGGTAATATTAGATACAATGATGACGCAACAATTAAAAATGTTGCAATATCACAAACTAATACGGGAGGTAACTTGGGATGGACATTCTTTGTAGCTACTGCCGCTGACAAACATCTAACTCTTGATGGAGTAATGATGGAGTCTACAAAATGGGTTTTTGCTCAATCAAATCCTTCAACAGGGTCATCTTTTACAGTAAAAAATGCTTATTTTGTAAATATGAGTGGACAACCATGTCGACGTAATGGTGGTGTTTGGGATAATGTAAATAATAATACTGTACTTATGCATGTGGAGAATAGTACCCACGTTATGGGATCGGGTATGATATATAAAATGCGTGGTTATCCTATAAACCGGGCAACTTTTAATCATAATACATTCGTAAATATATCAGGTCAAGTTTTTGCATCTATGGGGCATCAAAGTGATTTAACCGTCTCCAATAACTTATTTGTAAATACCAATGTACAAGCATATGTACCAGGTCTAGATTATGCTGAAACTGACCAAGACAGACTACCTCATGGTATTGTTAATATTGATAGTGTACGCTACATGGATGATAGTGGGATTGAACGTTTAGCCATTGACTCCACTTGGATAAGAGATAATATAGGTGTTGAACCATCAGAATTTGGTCCAAATAACAGACATGTCCTTGTTACAAATAATGGCGTATTCTGGGATGAAAAATTAGCGACTATCCCAACGCAACTAAATGAAGCTGGAACAACTTGTCCATCAGATGAAGGTAGTTCATCTTGCATTGAAGGAAATAATACTTGGGTACCTCAGACAATAACTATGAATTCAAGAACCAAGGCGATGTTTGATGACAATGAAACATATCCTTATTTGCAAAACAATGAATGGATTGAGGGAGGTGCGCCATCCTTCACTGATCCAGCAGGTTTGATGACAGATGCTGTTGATGATTTAATAACTTGGAGTGTAGCTGCTGCTTCGGTACCATCTGATCCAATGGCTCATTGGAGAGCTACAGATAATCCTTGGGAAGCAGGACAAGGTTTTGTTTTCTCTGATTTCCCTGTTCTAGCTGATTTGTCTTATTCTAATTCACAATACCTAACTGCCAGTACAGATGGACAACCTTTAGGTGATTTAAACTGGTTCCCAGCTGAGAAGGCTAATTTTGATCAAAACCGAGATCAGCACTATGCTAAATTAAGAACAGCTCTAGAAACCGGTAACGCAGTTGGTGTAAATAATGAAAGAGTAGATTCAGATATACCAGTATCAATCAAATTAAATCAGAACTATCCTAATCCATTTAATCCTTCTACAACTATAAGTTTTAACCTTCCAATTACAATGGAAATTTCACTTAAGGTTTATGATTTATTGGGTAGAGAAGTTGCAACTTTGATTAACAACGAACAGTATACTGCTGGTTTAAATAATGTAACATTTGATGCAAGTAACCTTGCCAGTGGTATGTATATTTATGAGTTAACAAGTGCAAACTTGTCAATAACAAAGAAAATGTCACTTATTAAATAAATACTATTTTATATACCTTAAATACTTCAAACCCCGGCTTCATAAATTTTGAAGCCGGGGTTTTTTCATAAGTCATATCTTAATCCCTCAACACCAACAAAGAGATAAACAACTTTTTCATGTCATTTAAAGTAAAATTAGTTTCTACTGTAATACATTTAATTTTCACTGCCGTGATATTAACTAATTGCTCAAATATTCAGCATAGGGAAGCTGATATAGTTGCAAGTGTTAAGGGTATCGGAGATATAAGTTTCAATGAACTCCAAAATCATTATAGAGATTATCAATTTGATTTAAAGTATCGAGATAATCCTAAACAAGGCTATCAAGAGGCACTACAATCGCTCGTGTTGTTTAAAAGAAAAGTAGCTGACTTTAAAAAAGAAGAGATGTATGAAAACAAAAAACTGATGAATCCTATTCAGCGTTATGTTAATGAAGAAATACGAAGATTATATTTTGAAGAGGAATACTTAGGCAAGTATATCAATGAGGCATCCATTACTAGTTATTACCAGTTGATGAATAAAGAAATAACTTATCAACAATTAGTACTGAATAAATTTCATAACCAAAACTCTAACTCAGAAACAAATGTAAAATCTAGAATAGATCAAATATTGTCAGAAATTAATTCTGGAACAGACTTTGATATACTTGTAAGCAGATATTCAGAAGATATTACAAACAATAATAATGGCCTCATGCCACCGATCAACTGGCGAAATGGTTGGCTAAATTCAACTAATAGAGCAATTTCTAGTATGAATATTGGAGATATTGAAGTACTAGAATCCGAATCCATGTACTACATAATTAAAATAAGCGATATTAAAATTGTCGATATACCTCAATTAAATGATATCAGACCAACAATAATTAAAAATTTAAGAGAACAATATTTAGATAGAGCTCTCCAAGAATTTGCATTCATGGAAGACAACATTGTAGATACAAAGGATTTTAAGTGGAATGAAGAAGCAGTCAAAGAAATTACAAATTGGTCTAAAGATGACAGTTTTTTTCTAGGTAGGTACAAGGATACTATAAATGAAGCCATTAATTTGAGCAATAATAAAACCATTATTTCAAATAATTTAGAAGAGATTAAATATGATGACCTACTTTACTTTTTGAATGACATATTGATTCCAGGTATTGAAAAAGATATTTCTGAAAATGATCTGAAAAACTATATCGTTGAAGCGATAAGGACAGATCTAATTATAAAGAAAGCCAAAGATTTAGGTTATGATGAAAAAATTTTAACAGGGAATGCAACAGATGCATTAGAGTTTCAATATCAAAAGATCTATACAATTGAAAATGTTGATAATAAAATACCTACAGCGAATGATACTTTTTTAAAAGAATTTTATAATGAACATAAAGACTCGCTTTTATATCAATATGCCTTAACCTCCATTTATGTCAAGCTATTCTATGAAAAAAGTGAGGCATTAAAAATGATTGAAAATATCAATGCTGGCGAGTCTTTTGAGCAAGCTGCTAACAGAACCTATAAAGTCAAAAGTTTTATAAAAAATAAAGAGGGTAAAATAAGTTCATACTACAGTAAAGAAGAACCAATTTTAGGTAATATTGCGTTTGAAATGGAACCTAATGAGATCATAGGACCTATAAATACTTATGAACTAGGTATACAAAAATTTGCAGTTATTAAGAGTTCAAGAAAAATTGAAGAAAAGGTACCTACCTTTAATGAAATAGAGAACCTAGAAAAACTTTTTGAAGCTTACTATAGAGAGCAATTAAATCAAAGAGTTAAAGATGTACTAGCTTCAAAATATCCAGTAATTACCTTCGACGATATCATTTCGAAAAACATTAAAAATGGTATCTATGATAAACAATAGAATGATTCTTTATTCTTTATTTGTAGTCTCCTCTTCTACTCTATGTTTCGAAATATTAGCAACCCGTATAACATCTGTAATATTTGTTAATCATTTCGCTTTTATTATAATCTCACTAGCAATTCTCGGATTATCACTAGGCGCTATTTTCGCCCACTATTATTTTGATAAAAGAAAACCAACATCCCTAGTAAGTAGCCTAACCAAAAATCTAATAATATTAAGTATTTCTTATCTAGTATTTTTTCTGTTTAGCTCTATCGACGCGATTGCAACAAATTATTTTCTATACTTCGCAACAATAATTATACCCTTCTTTTTATCTGGTATTTTTTATGCTAATGTATTCAAACATTTTGCACATATAAGTTATAAAATCTATGGGGCAGATTTAATTGGCTCTGCAACTGGCTCTATATTAGCAATAGCACTAATCACATACCTTAATCCTAGTAATGGAATACTAGCCATAAGTATTTTATTAATCAGTGTAGCCTTATCAATATCTATCAGCCAATACAATAAATTATACAATGTTATATCATTTTTTATAACGCTTTCATTATTAGGTTTCCTATCACTAAATGGTCAAAATAGTATCCTAAAGAAAATCCCAATTGGAGAATTTGCTGAAAAAGATTTTCATTTTACTTACCCAAATAGAAATATTCAAAAAATCATAACCGATTCTAGATGGAGTATTTATGGTCGTGCTGATTTAGTTGAGTACAATCATCAAGATGTAGTTAGACATCTATTCATAGATGGTGCTGCAGGTACTCCAATGCTTCGATTTGATGGTAATTTAAATAATCAAGACCCAATATTATCTAAACTACTACTTGAATCATCAGGATTTGTACCTCTTCTATTTTTGCAACCCAATGAAAAAAATAACATGTTAGTTATTGGTCCAGGTGGTGGAAGAGAAATATTAGGTGGCTTACTGACTGGAGTAAGTAATATAGTTGGTATTGAAATTAATCCAGATTTTGTAAATGTTGTTAAAGATAATGAATCGTTTAATGGTGGTATATATAGTCAATTTCCAAATATTAAAATAAAAATTGGGGAAGGAAGACAATATGTGAAGCGGTCAAAAGAAAATTATGACATTATTTTTATGTCACTTCCCTCGACTCAGCAGCTTCAAAGTATTGATAACTTTGCATTAAGTGAAAATCATCTCTTAACCGTAGAGGCTATAGAAGATTATTTAAATAATTTAACCGATGAGGGTCGTTTAATATTTACAATGCATAATACTTGGGAACTGAAGCGTTTAATTGTAACAATTATAAAAGCATTTGAAAAAACAGGCCTTAATGCAAATAATATTTTCGACCATTTGATAATATTTGAGTCTGAATATGCGCCATCAATTATTGTTCAAAAAAAACCATATTCAAGAGAACAGATAGGCAACAGATTCCAATTAATGAATACCTTAATTGAAGAAGCTCCTGATCTAACATATGTTCCTTATTTTTGGGACATCTTAAAAAACACAACCGTTAATAATTTTTTAAGAAGAATTAAAAATGGTAATACTAATAGTTTAAATGTAATTATCGATTCCTATGATTTTGATTTAAAACCGGTTAGCGATGACAACCCCTATTTTTTTAATATTGAAAAAGGTATTCCTTCACTCTATAGCAAACTAACGATATTTGTTCTTATTCTTTGTTTGGTTGTGTTGGTAGTTCCTTTTCTTAGCATCAGAAAATCAGTTTCAGATAATGATTATAACAATATGATTCTTTTAATTTTATTGTTTACTAGCATTGGTGTTGGTTTTATGATGATCGAAATTTCCTTATTCCAAAAACTAATCTTATACCTTGGATCACCAACCATATCTTTATCAGTATTACTTAGTTCTTTGTTAATTGGTATGGGTGTAGGTAGCTATAAAATTAATAGCATCTCATTTAAGACTATTAGAAAGAAAATTGGACTAACATGTGGAATTATAATTGGATTGGGTCTGATTGTTATTTTTTTGTTCCCAATTATTCTAGACTATTTATTACCATATAATCTAATGTTAAGAGCTATAGTTACTTTTGTCTTAATGTTACCTTTCGGGTTTTTTCTAGGAATTCCATTTCCTTCTTTACTAGATCTACTAAATAAAAATGGTCTGAATGAATTTATACCCTGGATGTATGGAATAAATGGTTCCATGTCAGTTTTGGGTTCAATACTAGCAGTGTTACTCTCAATGTCCACTGGATATACACCAAGCTTTTTAGTAGGCTTAACATTTTACCTCTTAGTTTGCCTCATTACACTAAGTCCAACAATGGCTAGGACGTTTCCTAAATAACTAAAATCTACTACGGGGAGTTTTTTGAATTTAGGTATTCTAAGTGACTTTCATCTGCAGGTGTTCGAAGATTTATAGATGGTGGTAGTTCGCCTAAATTAGAGTATTCCTTCTCCATTTCATTAAATAATTTTCGTGCAAATTCTTTATTTGCATCAAATAGATTATCTATTTCAAATGGATCATTTTTCAAATTAAACAACAATGAATCGTGTCCAGAAGATGCATTTTTCCACCATGTACCCTCAAAACCCTTAGACGGTCTTTTTACTTTCCAGTCACCTTTTCGGTAACCCGTTAACTCTTCATATTCTAAAAATAAAAACCCCTCATTTTCTCGTTTTTCTGTATTGTTAAGTACTTTAGCGATACTTACTCCATCTATTAATAAGTTTTTAGGAATTTTAAAACCAGTTATTTCTGTAATAGTTGGGAACCAATCAAGTTGGGTGGCCATCTCAACAACCCTAGTATTGGATGGTATATACGACGCCCACATTGCAATTAATGGCACTTTCATACCACCATCAAAAGAATACATTTTACCTTCTCTTAGACCGCCCGAACTACCACCGTGATCTTCCATAACCAACCAGGGTCCATTATCACTAGAAAAAACTATTAATGTATTATTAAGTAAATCATCATCTTTTAACTTTTGAATTATTTGACCTACACTCCAGTCTATTTCCTGTACCACGTCACCATATAAACCTCGATCAGAACTACCTAAAAAATCATCAGATGCATAAAGTGGTACATGAGGCATATTATGAGAAAAAAATAGAAAAAATGGTTGCTCTTTGGCTCTGTCAATAAAATCGATTGCCTCTTGTGTATAAGTTTTAGTTAGTTGTGTTTGATCAACCGTATGTGAAAAAACTTTATTACCTCTCATATACACAACGCTTTCCATATCATTACTGTATGGAATACCAAAATATTCGTCAAAACCTTGTGAAAGAGGTAAAAAACTTTGATGATGTCCTAGATGCCATTTACCAATTAATCCTGTTTTATAGTTTTTCTCTTTCAACATCTCAGCAATTGTAAATTCCTCTGCAGGCATACCCTGGAAACTCTCTGGAAAAAACACACCATTAACACCCATTCTTTGAGGATAACGCCCTGTTAAAAGTCCAGCTCTAGATGGTGTACATACTGAAGATGCAGAATAAAAATCAGTAAAAAGGACCCCATTATTAGCCAAATAATCTATGTTGGGTGTCTTAATATCCGTAGCACCATAAACACCAATATCGCCATAACCTAAATCATCGGTAAGAATATAAATTATATTAGGATTTGACCCCCTATCTATCTTTGTACATTCAGTAAATAATAATAATGTTAAAATAAAATATAATCGCTTAGTCATATCCATAAGATTGAAGCATGTCCTGTATAGTGTTACTATTTAAATATTAGTTCTATTAAATATTAAAACTATAAATTTAAGATTTCTTTTTTTAAATTAAATAAAATTAAAAACAATAATTAGCTAATAACATCAATTATCTCTGCCAAATATATGAATATTTTGAACATCAATAAAATTGCACTAATTGTTTCCACTCTTCTATTTCTCAATATAATCAATTGTAGTAATCATGATGTAAATTTGAATTCTAATTTATCTGGATACAATGGTTGTTGCTATACACCAGATGGAAAAAAAATAACATCTGAAAATGAATTTAAAAGTTGGCTAGATGAGAATAAAATGAATTATAAAATACCATCTGAAATGAGTTTAATTTTAGGAGGGGAAACATGGATAGGTTCTGAATCGGGACTAGCCAACGAAAAGCCTGTATTTCAAACCAAAGTACAACCTTTTTTAATGGACAAAAAAATGGTGACTGTTGCAGATTTTAGAACTTTTATAGAGAAAACGGGTTACGTTACAGAAGCCGAAAAATTTGGTGATGGTGTTGTTTTTGACTTTGAACAATCAAATTGGGTGCTAGTACCAAATGCAACATGGGAATACCCACAAGGACCGTCAGGCGAAAAAGCCTATGATAATCATCCTGTTACTATGCTTTCCTACAATGATGTGGTTGAATATTTATCCTGGGTAGGAAAACGCTTGCCAACTGAGATTGAATGGGAACATGCCGCTAGAGGTATTTCACTTCGAGACAATCCTTATAGCTGGGGACAAGAACTCCTACAAAATGATACAACTTATATGGCCAATACATGGAATGGTGTTTTTCCAATTATGAATACAATAGACGATGGTTATCTAACAACCTCACCAGTAGGTACATTTGGCACTAATCAATTTGATCTATCTGATATGGGAGGTAATGTTTGGGAGTGGACATCGGATTGGTATCGATCTTATGAAGAATATAATCAACCCTATACGATTAATCCTGGAAGTCAAAAAGTACTCAGAGGAGGATCTTTTTTATGTCATACTTCTTATTGTCATGGTTATAGGGTTTCAGCTAGAAGCTATACACCAATAGACAATTCCATGTTCCATCTAGGTTTTAGAGGTGTTAAATCAGTTGATAATATTCTAGATTAGTGAAGACTATTATTGAATTAATTATATCAATTAGAAATAGTAAACTATTATTTTTAAAAAACTATTCTATATCATCAATTTTATATTTTTTTCAATGAATTGTAATTCTAATAATAATGAAAAAAATAATGTAAAAAACTTTGGCTATTTAAATGACGGCCGTATATCAACCGTAATTACATTAAAAAATAGTCAGGGTACTGAGATATCAGTTTCAAATTTTGGCGCAACAATTACGTCAATTAAAACAGCTGATCGTGATGGAGTCTTTAAAAATATTGTGATTGGTTATTCAAATGTTACTCCATACGAAAAAGGAACACCTTATTTTGGCGCAACAGTTGGCCGGTTTGCAAACCGAATTGCAAAGGGTAAATTTACAATAGATAATACCGAATACAGTCTTCCAATAAATAATGGTAATCATCACTTACATGGAGGAGACAAAGGCCTTGATAAAATATTGTGGGATATTGAAAAAATTGGCCCACAACAAGTCATATTAAAGACTATAAGTGCTGATGGAGATATGGGCTATCCCGGTGATTTAACGGTACAGGTGAAATTTTCCCTAGATAAGCACAATAACCTTCGTATCGATTACCAAGCAAATACCAATAAAAAAACTCCTATTAATCTTACTAATCACTCTTATTTCAATCTCAGCGGCGATTTTCAAAATCAAATAAATAATCATGAATTAATCCTAAATGCCACTCAATATACACCTATAGACTCAGAGTTTATACCAATCGGTGAATTACGTTATGTTAGAGACACCCCTTTCGATTTTACTAAGTCTACAATTATTGGTAAACAAATCATCCATACGCCTTCTGGATTTGATCACAACTTTGTACTTGATAAGGAAATAGAACATGAGATGTATAATGATTTATACCGAGCTGCAACACTAACTGATTCCATTAGTGGTAGGCAACTTCAGATTTATACCACTGAACCAGGTATACAATTTTACACAGGTAATTTCTTAAATGGTACATTAACTACTGAAAACGGACAGCCTATCAATAAGCATACAGCATTATGCCTTGAAACCCAACATTTTCCTAATTCACCAAATGAACCTCTGTTTCCAAATACAATTCTTGATCCTGGAACTATATTCAGAAGTTCAACTATTTATTCTTTTAAAGTAACTTCAAAACAATTTTAATTAAATTATTATATATGAAAAAAATAATTATACTATCATTTAGCATCCTATTTTTACTTTATAATAATTTATTTAGTCAAGAATTACGTCTTAACGATTTAGAATATTTTGAAAATAATGGAGTAAATTATCTTGTATATAATAATTTATTTACAGGTGGATTTAATGACGAAAAAAACGCGGGAATTGAAATAATCCATCATGGTATTAGATCTATACAAGGTGGCGCAATTAGACTTTCTAATACTCCTGAACAATGGGATTTAGTACCAATAATAACTAATAGAATAGTAGATAAAGAAAATGGACGTATTGAAGCTAATCTAAGATATGAAGAATTTGATTTTGAATCTATTATAGTAGTTGAATCTAAAGGTAAAGGTATTGAAATAACAATTCATTTAGATGAAGTACTCCCAGAAGAATTAGAAAATAAGGCAGGCTTTAATTTAGAGTTTTTACCTTCACAATATTGGGGGAAAACATATCTAATGAATGATAGAATAAATATTTTTCCACATTATGCTGTTGGTAATTCGATCACAAAACCAAATGACCAGAAAATAAGACAATATAAAGGATATTCGACATCTGATGATCGTGGAACTGCTAGGTATATAGACCCCCTTCCACTAGAAAAAGGAAATGAATTGGTTATAGCTCCAGAAGATCCAAGAAGGATGGTCACAATAAAATCTGTAGACAATGACTTAATGCTATTTGATGGGCGAATATTAGC
>NTKP01000049.1 GCA_002457365.1 Rhodothermaeota bacterium MED-G12 | reverse complement strand
ATACCCAATATCCCCAGGCAACTAAGTATCCAGGAAATATACCTAATCCAAGTTTTGTGTATGCATACGGACCCCCTGTAATATTGGGTGCTACTTTACCTAGATTACCAAAAACTATTGCTAATAGAATAGCACCTATAGATGCAAAAACCCACCCAACTAAACTTATACTACCATACAATGCTAATGTAGCTGGAAGTAAAAATATACCCGATCCAACCATATTACCTACTACAAGAGAGGTGCTAGACCAAAATCCGATATATTTTTGCTTAGTGATGATTCTACATTTATTTGGAGTTCAGTTTCAGATTATACAAATAAAGCTAAAGAATAAAATTGAATTCGATTTGATTGTTAAATGTTTTTAAATCAATTAAAGCTTGATGACTTATTTTTTTATTTCCATTTTTTCCGCGAAATAGTCGCAAAAATCCCGCATATCTCCTGTGATTCGATCATCGTTAACTGCCTGGTCAAATGTATCCGCCATACTTACTAAGGTCTGATGGAAAAAAATTTTCATTTCATCCACTGTCATATCTCTTGTCCATAGATCTAACTTGAGTGTATCCTTACTCTGATTATCCCAAAGAGAGAGTAGCATAGCACGACATGATGCACGATCCATACCTTCTAAATCATCGGCAGTCCACTCTATACTCGATGGTATATGCTGGTTATCTAATTCTACTTTGATATTGATATTCTTAGTCTGCATAAAATTCTTCTCTGCTATTGTTATTTGAAACATCTTTCTTTTCTGTTACGTAAATATACACAATTGACAAACTGCAAAATACAATCAAATAGCCTAATGGAATCTCTAGTAAGTCCAATTGATAAAATTAATCGGATACAATCTCTTGATTTACTCAGAGGCATTGCAATACTAGGTATTCTAATCATGAATATTCAAAGTTTTGCCATGCCAAGTGCTGCCTATTCCAATCCTCTGGCTTATGGGGATCTAACAGGCCTAAATCTATGGGCTTGGATACTCAGTCATTTATTTGCAGATCAAAAATTCATGAGTATTTTCTCGGTCCTATTTGGTGCAGGTATTATATTAATTACAGAAAAAAAAGAATTACTTACAGGCTCATCTGTTAAACTACATTATACTCGAAACCTAATACTGCTACTCATTGGATTGATTCATGCCCATTTAATTTGGTATGGCGATATTTTGGTGGCCTATGCCCTTTGTTCCTTTCTAGTGTATCCATTGAGAAAATTATCTCCCAGAAAGCTCTTGATTACTGGCATCATGATCGTATCGGTACCCAGTATATTAAATGGATTATTTCAGTTTTTTTTGCCTTATATGCCAGCTTCAGAATTACAAGATTTACGTATGGACTGGGCTCCAACAAATGAGTTGATTGAACAAGAAATTACCGCATTTAGTGGTTCCCTCTCTAGCCAAATTAAAATTAACTCCCAAAAAGCACTATTTTTAGAGACTTTTGTTTTTTTGATACTATTTCTTTGGAGAGCAGGAGGGTTAATGCTCGTTGGCATGGCATTGTATAAATGGGGTGTATTATCGGCAGTACGTTCAAGGTTTTTTTACCTAAAAAGCGCCTTTTATTCCTTAACCATTGGATTCCCTATCGTCATTTACGGTATGTACATGAATTTCACCATGAATTGGGATTTTCAATATTCCATGTTTATAGGGAGCCAATTTAATTATTGGGGAAGTTTGTTCATTGCCTACGGTTATATCTCGCTAATCATGGTCTTTACACAATCCGATAACCATAACACTATCAAAAAATATCTCGCCAGTATTGGGCAAATGGCACTGACCAATTACATTCTACACTCCTTCATAGGCATTTTAATCTTTTTTGGTATTGGATTTGGTCTGTTTGGAAAGATAGATCGAAGCCTTCAAATGCTCATTATAAGTGCCATCTGGATTTTTCAATACTTTGCCTCTGAAAAATGGCTTAACTTCTATAAATTCGGACCATTAGAATGGGTATGGCGATCATTGACATATGGAAAAAAACAGCCTTTTATACGATCCTAGCATAACAATGCACAAAGGTTTCCACGTTAGCCTCACCATCCCCTAATACTCCGCACTACAATGCTCGCGAAACGCATCTAGCACCCGCTGCATATCATCGGGTAACTCGGACTCAAAGCGTATTTTTTCCCGGGTTGATGGGTGCTCGAATCCAAGTGTTTTCGCATGCAAGGCTTGACGGCCTAAATCCGTTATGAGACGATGAAAAAGCACCTTACGACTTCCTGTATTCGGGCCGAAACGAACCGACGCTCCACCATACGTAGTATCCCCAAAAACGTGATGTCCTATATGCCCCATATGCACACGAATCTGATGAGTGCGTCCTGTTTCTAAGCGAATTTCCACAAGTGACAAATAATCGAAATACTCCAAGACCCTGTAATGGGTAACAGCGTGTTTCCCCTTACCTGTGGGTAGCACCGTCATTAGCTTTCTGTCTTGCTTGGAACGCCCAATATCCCCCTCAATTGTTCCCTCTTCAGGTGGATTACCCCATACCAGGGCCCAGTAGCTTCGCTCTACATCTTTTTCAGCAAATTTAGCGGATAGAGCCGCTAAAGTATGATCATTTTTTGCTACTACAAGCAATCCGGAGGTATCCTTGTCGAGCCGGTGGACAATGCCTGGGCGCAAATCACCCGGATCGTCTTCTCTGTCTCCTAACTCTTCAACATGGTGCATGAGACCGTTAACCAAGGTTCCTGTCCAGTTTCCATACGCAGGATGCACCACCATTCCCGCCGCCTTATTAACCACTAGCATGTCCGCATCCTCATATACAATATCAAGTGGCAATTCTTCTGCAACCGCTTCTGGCGGTGGGGCAATAGGTAATTCTATATATATTTTATCACCAGGTAACATGGTATACGAGGCTTTTTCATGCTTTCCATTCACCCAAACATAGCCCTGTTTAATGGCTTCCTGTACTTTACTTCGAGTCGCATTTTCCACAAAAGAGGTTATGTATACGTCGAGCCTAATGGACTCAAGTTGTCCGGGGGGCACCGTAAATTCGTATATCGTTGTTGTTGGGCGTTCGCTCATAAGTACTCTGATTGTCTGATTTGAGTCGGTAATATACCTAGAAATAAGGAAGCAACTTGGATGCATCGGGTTTTTTCTGGCCTTTGTTATAAACGAAAGCACAAAACTTTTTCGAATTTCTCTTTAAAAGATGAAAGGGATGTCGGATATTTAGACTCTATATAAAACACCGATATGATACGCAGCCTATACATAAAAGATTTTGCCTTGATTGACGAACTCGAAGTCGAGTTCGGGCCGGGGCTGAACATACTCACTGGGCAGACCGGCGCAGGTAAGTCCATCATTATTGGCGCATTAAATATGATATTAGGAGAACGGGCCGACACCGAGGTCATTCGGCAAGGCAGTACCAAGGCCATCGCCGAAGCTACCATTGCCCACAATAATGATCCTGCTTTACTTTCTGCGCTACAGCAACATGACATTGAACAGCACAGTCCTATCATACTCAGGCGCGAGATTCGAGAAAACGGAAGTCGGGCATTTATTAATGATTCACCCGTTACCATTGGAGTACTTAAATCCATTGGTGATTTATTGGTAGACTTACACGGGCAATACGATCATCAACTTCTGCTTAAAGAAGAACATCACTTAGGGGTTCTGGATCAATTTGGCCATACTCAGCAGCAGCTTTCCCTGTATCGAACCGCCTATGATAAAATGAAAGAACTTCGCATAGAAAAGCGCCAACTGCTTAAAAAGGAGCAAGAACTTCTTGAAAAAACCGAATTGTACCGGTTTCAACTTCAAGAATTAGAAAAAGCCCGTCTGCAACACGACGAGGAAGAACAGATTCAAGCAGAAATGCAATTACTTGACAATGCTGAAATTTTGGATCAAAAAGCTCAGTGGATTAGTGAGTTAGGTGAAAGTGAGGATATAGACGTTGCCGGCTTGTTGAATAAGTTGAAATTGACCCTAGAAGATCTTGCTCGAATAGAACCGGAATTTGAGCAGTATTTAACCGAGATTAACGCCGCAAGAGTGAGCATTATCGAGACCATGAGTTTTGCTGAACAATACCGCAATCGTATTGAGTTTAACCCAGCACGTCTTGAAGAATTACGCCAGCGTCAAGCAGAACTCAACCGGATTCAAAAAAAATATGGCCGTGATATACCCTCTCTTATAGACTATGAGAGAACAATTGCCGAAGAGTTATCCGTTGCTGAGAATTTTGATTTGGCCCTAGAACGCATAAACCAGTTAATTACCCAACAAGAACATGTTTTGCAAGAGGCCGCGGTGGCTTTGCATAACCTAAGAAGAACTACTGGCGATCAATTGGCCCAATCCATAGAAATAGAATTGGCCCAATTGGGAATACCTCATGCACGATTACAGGTGCAGGTTAATTGGCTGTATGATACTAATGGCTGGTTTGTCCTACCCGAGCAGGAACAAACAGATCCAGCACATACTGCGCGAGTAGAGTGCACCGAATCCGGCGGGGATAATGTGGTTTTTTATTTAAGTACCAATAAAGGGGAATTGCCTAAAGCTTTGGCAAAAATAGCTTCAGGTGGGGAAATAAGCCGCGTTATGTTGGCCCTTAAAAGTGTGCTGGCAAAAGAGCAACACCTTCCCGTCATGATTTTTGACGAAATCGATACCGGAATTAGTGGCGAAATTTCTGAAAAAGTAGGCCGAAGTATGCGCACCTTATCCGAACATTGTCAGATCATTGCCATTACGCATCAACCCCAAATCGCAAGTCAAGCGCACGTCCACTATAAAGTGCATAAATCCGAAAAAGATGATCGTACGGTGAGTACCATTCTCCGGCTGGACGATGAAGAACAAATTCGAGAGGTGGCCAGCCTAATGAGTGGTGCACAAATCACCGAGACCACACTACAATCGGCTAAGGAGCTAGTAGCGCATAATCGGCAAATTTAAGCACCTGCTAGATGCTTAAATAAGCATTGTTTAGAATTCAAATTTTTTCTAAAAAAGTTATATACTCACTTAAGATTACAAACCAATTCGCTGTGCTATAAGTGTGGCAGGATGTAAAGCACCCATGCCTACTCCATCCTTAATTTGATGTCTGCAAGAGAAACCAGGGGCACAAATGAGTGTTTCTGCCTCTAAATTCCCAAGCCGAGGAAACAGGCGTTGCCACCCAATTTCCATAGAAAGTTCATAGGTATCCTCATCGTAACCGAAACTGCCTGCCATACCGCAACAGCCTGTATCCATATCGTCTACATCATAACCTGCAAGTTCAAGAGCATGGATAGTTGCGGTATTCCCAATTAGAGCTTTTGTGTGACAGTGACCGTGCAATACTACCTTTGGAGCTTGAGATACTGGATTCAACCTTGCGGTAGGGAAACGGTTTTTATGCAACATTATAAACTCTTCGAAAGTAAAGGTATTTGATGCCAAAACTTTAGCCTTATCCAATAAATCATCGTCAACTAAATCTAAATATTCATCACGAATTGTAAGAATTTCAGAAGGCTCTAATCCAATAATTGGATAATTTTTTTTTGCGAAAGGGGCCAACTCTTCCACCACACTGACTGCTGTTGTTAGCGCCTTATCTAACATCCCTTGAGAGATAAAAGTACGACCTAATTCCTGTATACTTGGAATTATTACCTCAAATCCCATTGATTGGAGTACCCATATGGCATGCTTACCTACCTTTGATTCATGATAATCCGTATATAGGTCTGCCAGTAAAAGAACTTTAAAATTAGTCCTTGGTGAAGGGTTCCTCCTAGACCAATCTATAAACCGTATAGAGTTAAATAGTGGTAGATCTCGCAAAGGTGATACCCCGAAAAATTGCTTCAGTATTTGTTTACCTAATGAAGATTTCGTTAAAACATTTGTTAAGCCTGAAAATTTAGATGCAAGAGGGTACAGTTTAGCCGGTTCCCCAAAAAACTCTTCTTTTCTACTGATTCCGTGTTTCTGATGGTAGCCATGCATAAATTCTGCTTTCATTTTGGCCATATCTACATTAGCTGGGCATTCACTCTTGCATGCTTTGCAACTTAAACAAAGTGACAAAGCTTCTTTTAAATCTTCGGATTCAAAACCTTCATGATCATCACCTGAAAAAACTTGCCGAAATACATTTGCTCGACCTCTTGTAGAATCTTTTTCATCTTTTGTTGCCATGTAGGATGGGCACATAGTCCCACCGCTTTCGGCTAATTTCCTACAAACTCCAGCACCATTACAGAGTTCTATTGAATCATTAAATCCACCTAGCTTACGCCACTTAAAAACCGTTGGTACTGCTAATGGCTTGTAATCAGGAGAATAACGTAAATTTTTTTCCATAGGATTTGGATGCACTATCTTACCAGGATTAAAAACACCCATTGGATCCCAAATATCTTTAACTTTAACTAATAAAGAAACGATGTTAGATCCCAATACCTGCTCAATGAAGGGGGAACGAGCTCGACCATCACCATGCTCTCCAGAAAGTGACCCCTTATATTTTTGAACAGTTTCGGCGAACTCCTGTGCCATCTGTTTCATTTTTGTCACACCTTCTATACTAGTCGTATCAATTATTGGTCGAAAGTGTAACTCACCTACCGATGCATGAGCATAAAAGACACAATGTGTATCATGCCTATTAAGAATTGCTTGTACATCTTGTACATAATTAGGTAAATCTGTTACTCTTACAGCAGTATCCTCACAAAATGCTGGTGTTCTAGAATCCTTTCCCAAACCCATAAGTAATCCTAAACCTGCTTTTCTTAGATCCCAAACTTGTTGCATCTCATTTGTTTCTGATAATTCAACACAGGCATAGGTTAAACCCAATTTTTCTAACTCTGCCATTAAATCTTTTGATTTTTTAAACATTTTAACCCGATTATCACCCTCAAACTGAATTATCAAAATACATTTTGGATCTTGGCGTAAAAAAAATCGATTTTTTATGTGCTCAATATTTTCTTTGGTAGCATCAAGTATTATGTCGTCAATCAATTCAACAGCTACCGGATTTTTTTCAGTAGCGATAATAGTTGCGTTCATTGCATCATCAATACTTCTGAAGTGAGGTATAATCATACATTTATATGGCTGAATTTCTTCTAGATTTAACTTAGCAGAAACAGTCATTGCTAGGGTTCCCTCACTACCGGCCAGTAACTCACAAAGATTGAAAGGTCTACCACCCTCACTGATTGGGCTCATCTCACATAATGCATCAAGGGCATAACCTGTATTGCGCCGTTTGATATCTTTATGTGGATAATGAGATAATATTTCATTTTTATACTCTTGAAGTAATTCAACAATTTCTCTGTAAATATGTCCTTCCAAATTTGGAAGACCCATTTTAATTTCTAATTCATCATTACTTAATGGTTTGGCAAGCATTTTTGAACCATCGCTTAATACTACCTCCATTTCTAAAATATGATTACGAGTACTTCCATATTTATAAGAATATAAACCTGCTGCATTATTACCTATCATACCACCAATCATACAATGCGAAGTAGTTGATGTATCTGGTCCAAAAATTAAATTATTTAAAGCTACTTCTCGATTCAACTGATCCCGAATAACACCAGGTTGTACCTTAACCCAGGAATCTTTTACATTCAATTCTAAAATCCTATTCATATTTTTGGAAACATCCATAATTAAGCCTGAACCAGTTGCTTGCCCTGCCAAAGATGTTCCAGCGCTACGAGCTGTAATACTCCATTTTTCTTTCGCAGCCTGCCTTACTAAAAAGGCGATGTCTTCACCTGACTCAGGAAATATCACTCCTTTAGGCATCTCCTCATACATAGAGGCATCCTGAGCATATAAGCGTCTTGTTAGAGTATCAGATTTAATGCTTATTTTGGTAGACATCCGATTATTCTAATTTTATATGTTAAAAATTTACTTTTTATTTTAAGTATCCATTTATAAGTCAAAATCACTTTCGCATTTCCGCACCAATTCATCTCCCAACGATAAACAAGCGGTAGCAGCCGGACTTGGGGCATTGAGCACATGAATCTGGCGGTCCGCTCGTTCAAAATAAAAATCGTCCAAAATTTCTCCGTCAGGTTGCAGAGCCATCGCTCGGACTCCAGCGGGTGAGTGCTGTAAGTGATGACTTCTCACCTCAGGAATTAAGGTTTGTAGTCCTCTGACGAAGGCTTCTTTTGAAAATGAACGCTTATATTCGTCAAGTCCCATACGCCAATGTTTGGTAGCCATTTTCCAAAATCCAGGAAAGGTCAAGGATTCCAGAGACTCTTTAAAGTCAAAGGCAAACTTTTCGTAGCCTTCCCGTTTAAAAACAAACACGGCATTGGGTCCGCATTCAATCCCTCCTAAAGCCATTCGGGTAAAATGAACCCCTAGAAATGGAAATTCCGGGTTTGGTAGTGGATAAATCAGATGCTTAACTAAGTATTCGGCTTCTGGTTTGAGTTCGTAATATTCCCCTTTGAATGGAACTATTTTCACCGGCGAGTTCAATCCCGCGGACTTAGCCACATGGTCGCAGTACAGGCCGGCACAATTGATCAGATAACGTCCCTTATAGGTATTATTTCCCGCCTGAACAAGTACTTCACTCGCACTTTCACGTATAGCATGCACCCTCGCACCAAATTGAACTAAACCCCGGCCATCCGCCTCTATCATATCCATCATCCGGTCACACATTCCCACATAATCCACAATACCCGAGCAGGGAACGTGTATCGCTTTCACACCTTTAACATGTGGTTCAATTTCTACGAGCTCGGAGGGATCGATCATCCCGATACCTTCAATTTGGTTTTGTATTCCTCGCTCGTAAATCCCCTCCAAGCGGGGAAGTTCTTCCTCTTTGGTCGCCACAATCACTTTGCCACAAACCTCCATGGCAACCTCGTGTTCGTTGCAAAAATCGACGAGCTGTAACCGGCCATCTCGACAGTTTTTGGCTTTGTAACTACCTGGCTTATAATAAATACCTGAATGAATGACTCCAGAATTTTTTCCTGTCTGATGTGCGCCCACCCGCCCTTCTTTTTCAAGGACTAAAATGGTGGCGTCTGAGAACTTTTGGTGCAATTTGTACGCGGTAGCTAATCCCACAATACCGGCCCCTACAATAATAAAATCATAGGTTTTCTGGGTAGAGTTGAACGGACTTTTTGGGGTCTTTTCCGCCACCAAACTGCTGGCTAATGATGAATGTTGCATGCAGGAATATAAGAGGCTCTTAGAAAATTCACACGATAATGTGCAAAGGAACTTTTATCAGAATGAAATCGTATCTTTAGTGGTTAGTTAATTTGTAATAAAGCTTGATGTAAGACTATATACATCGAACAGGCTTGTATCCAATGACCAGGCTTGTATCCATCAACCAGAAAGGAATGTATTCCCAATGACCATTAAATTTCAATGTATTGGCTTATCGCGATTTAGCTTATTGAGTGTTGTACTTTTGTTCGTTGCATTTGCATGGAGTGGATGCTCGAAATCGAATTCCGAAACGGATGCAAGCAACATTAACCGGCATGGTCTCAATGAAGATCAGTTACGCATTCAAGGTGTATTACAACGTGCTAGCTTTGAGGATTTGGACGGAAAAATCGTTCAAATAGCCGATTATGAAGGCAAAATTTTGCTCATCGACTTTTGGGAAACCTGGTGTTCGCCTTGTTTAATGGTGTTCCCGGCGATGGATTCCTTACGTAGCGAATACGGCGATCGGTTCGAAGTATTGGCTGTGAATACCATTTTAGCGGATAACACTGAAGATGTGGCGCAATTTTCTGCTGAGAATCCCTACGATTTTAACTGGCTGGTCGACGTAAATGGAGTCGGAGAACAAGTTATCTCCATGGGCATTCCTTTCAAAGTGTTTATTGACACCGCCGGCTATGTAATTACAACCGAATTAGGCTCGCGCGGTACCCAAGGCGACTACGAGAAAACCAAAGCTATTCTAGAAGAATATTTACCATAAAAACATACAAAACATGTCTCAAGAAACGATAGATTCATCTACAAAGTCCATTAAAGAAACGGCCAAAGCAGATTTGCCAAGTACCAAACCTGCGTACAAAGTAGCCGATATTTCTCAAGCGGCGTACGGGCGTAAAGAAATTGAACTAGCCGAGGCTGAAATGCCTGGTTTAATGGCCATTCGTGAAGAGTACAAGAGTGAGCAACCTCTGAAGGGCGCGCGGATTGCAGGTTGTTTGCACATGACTATTCAAACCGCTGTGCTTATCGAAACCTTAATTGACCTTGGTGCCGATGTAACCTGGAGCTCATGCAACATTTATTCAACCCAAGACCATGCTGCGGCTGCGATTGCTGCTGCGGGTATCCCGGTATACGCATGGAAAGGCATGAACGAAGAAGAATTTGACTGGTGTATAGAACAGACCTTGTATTTCCCAGATGGTCAGCCTTTGAACATGATCTTAGACGATGGTGGCGATCTCACCAACATGGTACTGGATCGTTATCCAGCGTTGGCCGAAAGTATTAACGGTATTTCTGAAGAAACAACCACCGGCGTTCTTCGACTCATTGAACGCGAACGAAAAGGTACCCTGCCTCTGCCCGCAATTAACGTGAATGACTCAGTAACCAAATCTAAATTTGACAATAAATATGGTTGCCAAGAATCAGCCGTAGATGCGATTCGACGTGCGACCGATGTTATGATGGCAGGTAAAGTAGCCGTTGTAGCAGGTTATGGAGATGTGGGTAAAGGTACCGCAGCTTCTCTTCGTGGAGCCGGTGCTCGAGTCATCGTTACCGAAATTGATCCTATTTGTGCACTTCAAGCAGCTATGGATGGTTTTGAAGTGAAGCGCATGGACGAGGCCGCGGCTAGGGCCGACATTATTGTCACGGCAACAGGGAATAAGGACATCGTGACGGGCGCGCATTTTGAGTCTATGAAAGACAAAGCTATTGTTGGTAACATTGGGCATTTCGATAACGAAATAGATGTAGCTTGGTTAAAAGCACATGCCACCGAAGATACTATTAAGCCTCAGGTTGATTTATACACCCTCGAAAGTGGAAAACAAGTTATTCTGCTTTCACAAGGTCGATTAATGAATCTTGGAAACGCAACAGGTCACCCATCCTTTGTGATGAGTAATTCTTTTGCTAACCAAACATTGGCTCAAATTGCATTATGGAACCGTCCAGAAGAATTCGAAACCGGAAAAGTGCACACGCTTCCGAAGTCATTGGATGAAAAAGTAGCCCGATTACATTTATCCAAAATAGGTGCTGATTTAGAAGAATTAACCGAGGAACAAGCAGCGTACATTGGTGTTCCGATTACTGGGCCATACAAGTCTGACGAGTACCGATATTAAAACCTAATTACATTCCTCTGAATCATGATTTATCGCGCTCTTATTTTCTTTTGTTTTGTGCTCTTTAGCTTACAATGTCAAACGAAAATAGGAGTGGAACATGCTTCGAATGCGGCCTTTAAAGCTCTAGAGCTTGAAGAAATTACCATTCAAGAATTACATCAAGGCTATATAGGTAGAGAGTTTACGGTAAGCGAGGTCGTCCAGGCATATCTTGGGCGTATTGAAGCAGTTGATCAAGATCCTAGGGGTCCTGCACTAAACTCGGTCATTACCCTTAACTCCGAGGCTTTGGACATTGCCGCCTCAATGGATGCTCAACTTGTACAATTTACTGAAGGTTCGCTACCCCCTCTTTTTGGTGTTCCAGTATTATTGAAAGATAACATTGATACCAAAGAAGGAATGCCCAATACGGCTGGTGCTCGAGCAATGGCAGAGTCAAGACCCAAACGCGATGCATATATCGTACAACAGCTAAGAGAAGCCGGGGCTATCATATTAGGTAAAACAAACCTAAGTGAATGGGCTAATTTTCATTCTAGTTTTTCTTCAAGTGGTTGGAGTGGTCTTGGAGGGCAAACGAAGAATCCATATGATCCGAGTAGAAGCCCTTGCGGATCAAGTGCTGGCTCTGGTGTGGCTGCCTCAGCAAATCTTGCGATGTTTACCATTGGCACGGAAACCAATGGGTCTATCACCTGTCCTGCCAATGCCAACGGTTTGGTTGGAATTAAACCTACGGTTGGGTTACTGAGTCGTAGTGGGATAATACCTATATCGTACACTCAAGATACTCCAGGACCTATGACAAGAACGGTCACAGATGCGGCTATCGCACTATCCGCTATGGTTGGTATAGATTCAATGGATCAGAAAACATTGGCTAGTAAAGACTATTTGGATACTGATTACTTAGCATATTTAAATGAAAACCTTTTACAAGGTGCTAGGATTGGAATTTATAATGGACCTAGGGGACGACACTTTCGGGTAGATACACTATTCAATAGAAGGCTCCGAGAACTAGAAGAAGCTGGTGCAATTCTAATCGAACTGGATCAAATATCTCAGGAAAACCCAGGTGGGAATTCCTATCAGGTGATGCTGTATGAATTCAAAGATGGTCTAAACAAGTATTTCCAATCTTTAGGAGAAAATACCCCTGTAGATGACTTAGAGGATTTAATCCAACAAACGTTGAAGGATCCAGTGGAGATGCGTTACTTTGATCATGATCTGCTATTAACAGCTCAAGAGAAAGGCCCATTAACCGAACTTGCCTATATACGCGCACTTAGCGAATTAACCCGTAAAACTCGGGAAGAAGGGATTGATCGAATTATGGACATGCATGACATTGATGTAATTATCTCGATAACAGGTGGTCCGGCTTGGAAAATCGATTTAGTGAATGGGGATAATTTTGGACTTTCATCCAGTTCACCAGCCGCTAGAGCAGGGTATCCAAATATTACCGTCCCAATGGGGCAAATCGAAGGACTTCCCGTTGGCATATCTTTTTTTGGTCGTGCATGGGACGAAGCCAAACTCATTGGCTATGCGTATGCCTTTGAGCAA